>CAJWRP010000048.1 GCA_913046025.1 uncultured Chloroflexota bacterium | reverse complement strand
AGAGTACGCCAATGCCTGATGTTAAGATGGATGCAGGTGGCGTTTGTTCAACCCAGGACGAACGGATTCTTTTTAAATAACCTTATTTGCACCTCTACAAGACAATTCTGCCTTTGCTAGACCACAAACTTAAATCTCCCTCGTATTGCCCTTGCCCACAATCCAAAATAGAATGGGGGCGTGATTCCGCTGACGCTTACCATCAAGAACTTCATGTGTTACCGCGAGGACGTTCCTGCGCTGGACTTTCGCAGTATTCACATCGCCTGCCTTTGCGGAGACAACGGCAATGGCAAGTCTGCGCTGCTGGACGCCATCACGTGGGTGCTCTGGGGCGAGGCTCGAACTCGCACGCAAGAGGAGCTAGTCCACCAGGGCCAGCAGGACATGGCCGTGGAGCTAGAGTTCCTCTCGCAAGGTCAGACCTATCGGGTCAGCAGACGGCACTCACGGTCCGGCCGTAGCAGGCAGGGCTCCACAATACTCGAGCTACAGGTCGCTGCGGATGAGGCGGGCAACAGCTTCGCGCCCATTACCGGGAACACCATGCGGGATACCCAGCGGCGCATCATTGAGATCCTTCACATGGACTACGAGACCTTCACCAATACCGCTTTCTTACAGCAGGGCAAGGCAGACCAGTTCACTCAATCATCCCCGGCCAAGCGCAAGGAATGTCTCGCTGAGGTGCTGGACCTCTCCTACTACCAGAAGCTGGAGGATCGCTCCAAGACCCGAAGCAGGGACATTCAGCAACGAGTGCGGGACGCCGAAAACGTGGTGGAGCTTCGCCAGAGAGAGATAGCCCAGCTTCCCGATTTTCAGGAGAAGTTCGAGCAGGCCAAGATCGAGCTGCAGAGGCTGATGCCGGATGTTGACCTTCTCCGCTTGAAGCTCGATGAGTTGAATTTTGGCGTGCAGGCATTACAGTCAAAGCGCGGAGACATGGAGCTAAGCCAGGGCAGGATGACCAGTGCCCAGGCAGAGATAGTCGACATTGAGCGACAGGTCCGGACCTACGAATCTTCCGTGGCTGACCAGGAAGCAGTCCTGACCAGGCGAACGGAGATCGCCGAAAACTTCACCGCGCTGGAGACAGGGACAACCGAGCTGGAACGGCTGAACCAGGCCCTGACACGAAAGAACCAGCTTGATGGCCAGAAGGCGCAGGCTGAGCAGGAGATCGCTCGCCAGGAGGCGACTCTGTCGGCGCAGGCCAGCCAGTTAAAGACGAGAAGCGCCAGCGAACTGGAGCCACTGGTTCAACGCATGCCGATTATAGTGGAAGGCCTGAATGGACTGCAGCAGGAGCAGGCGGCATTGGAAGTCAAAGAGGCCGAGCTGACCAGACAGCAGGCCGCCGCGGAGGACAACGCTGTAAGGGTGCGTTCGCTGGGCGAAGAGAACGTACGCCTGCGGCAGTCGATGCTGGACACCAGATCAAAGTTCGACATGCTGGACAAGGAAGAGGCCACATGTCCACTATGCAACCAGCAGCTGGGTGGCGATGGCCAGGAACATCTCAGGAGCGAGTACCGGCGAGTAGGCCAGGAAGACAGGGCGTCCTTTGATTCCAACGAAGCGACAAAAGAAACCCTGGAGCAGCGTCAGGCAGAGATGGCGACGCTGTTGACAAAAGGCGAGTCTGACATCCGAGCCGGTCGCCAAAATTTGCAGGTCACTATGGTGAATCTACAGCGGGACCAGGCCGACTCCAAAAAGGCAGAGGAAGATCTTAAGCTCGTTTCTACCGAGCTGACACTGGTGGAACATGCCCTGCGAGGCGGGGCCTACGCAGTGGACGAGAGAAGGGTATCAGAACAGGTTAGCGCAGAGCTCTCAGCTCTGGAGTACCACCCTCAACGACACGAGGAACTACGAACCAGCCTTCGGACGCTGGATCTGTACCGCGACCTATCTCGACGACTTTCTGAGGCAGAGGCAAACCTGCCCGAGCAAAAAGAGGCCCTGGCCGCAACACGTCAAATGCTGAAACGGCGTCACACCGAGATACAAGAGGCCACTGTCCGCATTACGGCCCTCATCGAAGAGATGAAGGTCCTTCCCGCCCTTGAGACCCAACAACAGCAGGTGCAGGCTCAGCACTCCCTGCTAGCGAAACAGAGGGACGAAGTACAGGTCCGCCAGGGTATTTTGGAGCAACAGATTCAGCGCTGCGAGGCGCTGGCCAACGAGGTCAAAGAGCAGGAGCATAACCTGCGCAACATGGTCGGCGAAAAGTCCATTTACGACGAACTGACGGCTGCCTTTGGCAAGAACGGCGTACAGGCACTGATCATCGAGGGCGCCATGCCTCAGCTAGAGGCTGACGCCAACGAGATCCTGGGCAGGCTTACCGAGAATCGCATGTTTCTGAAGCTGGAGCTTCGCGAAGGCCGCCGGGACCGCGCCACAGGCCAGCCATCGGAGGAGATGGACATCCGCATCGCAGACGAAGTTGGCACCCGCAGCTACGAGACCTTCAGCGGTGGAGAGGCCTTTCGCATTAACTTCGCGCTGCGTATCGCGCTGTCCAAGTTGCTGGCACGCAGGTCAGGTGCACCTCTGCCGATCCTGTTCATCGACGAAGGTTTTGGATCGCAGGACCGAATCGGTCAGGAGCGCCTCACTGAGGCTATTCAGTCCATCCAGAACGATTTCGAGCGAATCATTGTCATCACCCATATCGAGCAGGTCAAGGACGCCTTCCCTGTTCGGATCGAGGTCGTAAAGGGTCCCACAGGCTCCACGTTCACCATCACAGAATAATCCATTTGGACGCACACGGTCGCCTTGCCTTAGACAACCTTCTTTCACGCTACGTCCCAACCCTTTGCATTCTCCGTATGCCCTAAGCTGGTCGAAAACGCCCGCAAAAGGAGCAATCGATGATCTCATCAATAACCTCTCTCTTGGACCACATCGAGCGGCCTCAACTAGCCCAGGGCGACCCTCTTCACCAATTCGAGTCCGAGCTTCCACACTTCCCCTCATGGGTTGAGGAGAAGCGCATTGACTCCCACCTACGAGAGCTCATGAGGGCAGAGCCCCGCACGGCAGTAGTGGACGCGGCAGTTCTCCTGGAGGAGCACCTCAAGCACCTGCTGGAGGTATCCACTGTCCGTGTGGAGGGTTTTATCGAAAGTTCCACAAGGCATCGTACACCGAAGCCGTGTCCTGGGCATATCGTCTGGGCATGGTTGACGCTGCTATGATCAAGGAGCTAACGACCATGGGCAGGATTCGCGACTGGTTCGTGTTGGGATGGCCCCCTAAGATGGACTTCGAAGGTCGCGAGATTTCGATAATAATAGATTGCCTGCGCTCGCCACGTCTGTTCTTCCCAACTGACGAAGGAGCGGCCCAGCGACCATGGTCCATGAAGGTCTTCAGCTGGACGATGAAACGCGATCGGTGGGACTGGTGGGAGTTGGCCGTTGCAGCACTGCTAGGCGAACTGGTGGATCCACTTCACGAGACCGAGAGGCCCAAGGTAGATCGCGTAGCGTGGGCTTAGACCCGAATAAGAACGCCCCCTTCGAATGCCTGGGTGATTTGATAGCCTTTTAGAAATCAGTCTTAGCCGATTTCGAAGTCGGGTTAGCGGTTGAACACTTGCCAGCCCTTAGTTCATGCGGCGCAGGGGCTTTTGCGTGATGTATAGATACACCATGAAAAGGAAAACACGGCACCCTGAATGATCCCGCCAATCATGAGGTACTGCCACGTAATTGCACCAGATACAATAACGAGTCCTATGACCAGCGACAGGACTGCAAAGAAGAACTGGCCAACCTGCACTATTCGTTTGCGGTCGAACCGGTCTGCGATGGCGCCACCAAACAGCGATAGGAACAGCATGGGCAGGGCGTTGGCTGCTCCCACAACACCGGTCAATATGGCGGAGCTAGTGATTTCATAGGTGAGGAAGCTGCGTGCCAGCATCTGCATCTGCATGCCTGCCATAATGCCCAGCATACCTAACCAAAAGAACAGGAACGATGGGTTGGAGAGGGAGCTGAAGGTCTGCCGCCAGTTGTCCCTTTTTGCCGGGGGAGCGGACTGAGCGTCTGTTGCTGATGTTTGCCCGACAGCGCCATTGGTATTCTCTACCTCGGCAGCGTCGACCTTTTGCGCATCCTGCGTATTGGCATCATCCGGCAAATATCGGCCTTCCTAACATCTGAAAAGCATAACAAGAAATTTGCTTCCTGTTTATGCCTCTATCATACATGCTCGGCTTCACCAACTCTAACCCACAGCTAAAGCTGAATATCTTGAAGCTGCGGTGATATGGCCAAGGGAGCCTCCGTCTCTGCCTGCACCTCTTGCCCAGTCCAGCCAGGCGCTACCTCAATAAGCAGAAGACCCTTGTCCGTGACCTCTATGACCGCAATATCGGTAACGATGATATCGACGCAGGCCTTGCCCGTCAGAGGATACTCACACTCTTTAACTATCTTGGAATTGCCCTTTCGGTCCGAGTGCTCCATGGCAACGATGACACGTTTGGCACCGGCCGCAAGATCCATTGCACCACCAACGTTACCTATTCCACGCTCTGGCAGCATCCAGTTGGCAAGATCACCCGTCTCGGATACCTGCAGCGCACCCAAAACAGTTACATCGATGTGGCCGCCTCGAATCATCGCAAAGGCGTCCGCCGAGTGGAAGAAGGACATGCCGGGATACCAAGCCAGGAATTGGCCACTAGCATTTGTCAGGTCTGCGTCTTCTTCGCCAGGCTCGGCCATTGGGCCAAAGTTCAGGACACCACTCTCACTGTGATACAACACCTCTCTGCCTTCCGGCACAAACTGCGAACATAGCGAAGGAATGCCGATGCCGAGGTTAACCACGTCACCATCCTGAAGCTCGCGGGCCACCCGCATGGCGATAATCTCCCGGTCCAGGCGCAGCTTTTCTTCCATTGAGTTGTTGCTCCAGTTTGAGTGTGAGGTTCAAACGGCGGTGCCCGATTTTACCTAAAGGTTCTGCCGCTCGAACAGGTGTCGGTGTTCGGACTAGGCGTACTTACCAGTAAGCTGAGGCGTGGTGCCTTCTTCGCCCTTGTTCATCCGATCCAATCTGGTCTCTCGCGACCACGTGCGCTTCAAATCGTCACGCACATCGTTGTGAAGCCTACCCATGCCTTCGACTTCAATTTCCATCTTATCGCCGTCCATCAAGGCGCTTAGTCCGCGATGGTTAGTGCCTGTTGCGATAACGTCTCCAGCCTCCAGGGTATGTACGGAGGTGATGAACTCGATAACCTGAGGGATCTTGTGGGCCATGTCGTCTGAATTAAAATCCTGCATCAGATTGCCGTTCACCCAAAGCTTAATGGCCAAATTCTGCGGATCGGGAACTTCGTCCGCGGTAACCAGCAAAGGGCCCATAGGGGCGAAAGTCTCTCGCGATTTCATCTGGTAGAAAGCAGGAACGCCACGAGCAGAAACATCGATAAAGTTCATGTAGCCAAAGATGTAATCATAGGCATCGGCGGCGTTTACGTTGGAAGCTCGCTTGCTAATTACCAGACCTAACTCCGCCTCGTGCTCGAAAATACTTGCTCCCATATCCGGTAGAACAATGGTGTCTCCATCGCCAACGACACAATTAGCCGACTTAAGGAAAGCATTCTTTGGAGCGGGCTCGTCACGGGTGCCGTTCTCCATGTAGTTAACGGCCATGCAATCGATGTTATGCGGCTTGGGGGCAGGTGAACGTAATTTCACCGACGACGTCGGCACGCCAGAACCCGAGTCGGCTGCCGACTGCAACTTGCCTTTGTAATCGTCCCATCTAGTAATCAAGCCAGCCAATAGGTCTTGCGGAGAGATGTGCGGGATGTCATTAACGACGCCAGACACATCAACGACTGAGTCACCCTTTATCACTCCCAGAGCGAAGTCATTAAAAAATACCAGTTTCATCTGTATGCTCCCTTCAAATTTGTAGCCTAATCAGTACTCCGACTTAGTCCTTTATTTCCACGACGCGATTTACAAATAGGCCCGGCGTATGGATGTCATGACTGTCCAACTCTCCGACCTCCACAACCTCGTCCACTTCCATTATGGTCACCTCAGCTGCTGTAGCCATCACTCCATTAAAGTTCCTGGACGTGCCCCTGTACACAACGTTGCCCATAATATCAGCCTTGTGTCCGCGAAGCAGAGCAAAGTCAGCCTTCAGAGGAAGCTCCAGCACATGCTCCCGTCCATCAAAAACACGTACCTCTTTCCCATCTGCCAATTGCGTGCCGATGCCCGTGGGTGTGTAAAACCCAGCAATGCCAGCCCCCCCAGCGCGAATGCGCTCGGCCAACGTTCCCTGCGGCACCAGCTCAAGCTCAACCTTGCCTTCGTTATAGGCGCGTTCATAGGAGTTTTGACGTGATGGTGAGGGCGACACCGGAAAAGACGCAACAACCTTCTTGATCTGCTCGTTGTCCACCAGAATGCCGATATCCACTGGACGGTCGCCTGGCAGTGTACCAAAGCCTATAATGCTGGCCAGCCCCGCAGTATTGCTAATGATAGTCAGGCCTTTTGCACCATGATCACGTAACGCTTTTATGAGATGTTGGGACGTTCCACCAGGGCCAGCAAACCCGTCCACCATCAGGGTTGCGCCGTCAGGAATATCCGCCACAGCCTCTTCAAATGAGGCCACGACCTTGTTGATTGCCATACACGTGGGCTCCTATAGGACAACAAATGCGTGACATATTATACGAACTCTCTTGATAAGAAGGAAATGGAGGCCAGCGAGTAGCTAACTGGTATACTCCAGTCGCATTTGAGGAAGGAGTTGCTCATGGACACTATACGATTCATAGCTCAGAGCATGGAGCAGGTGCAGCTGCGCCTGGTTGCAACTTGCGAACGCTTATCAAAGGAACAGGTGCTTTGGAGGCCTATGCCGCGCGCCAACAATATAGGATTCATTCTGTGGCACATGGGCAGGGCTGACGACTCACGAGTCACGAGCTTATCTGCGGAGCCCAAGGATCTCTGGGAGACCAATGGCTGGTATCAGAGGTTTGATCAGCCCGTGGACTCGCCAGATCCAGGAGACCGACAAGGACTCAGAGAGCTAGTCATTCCCGATCTGGATGTGTTACTGGCCTACATTGAAGCCACGCATGAGAGATATAAGAGCTTCCTAGAGTCATTCACAGAACCTGACCTGGATTCGCCGGTCAATACATCAGACCCGCTAATGACGATTGGGGCAGCCTTGCGACACGGCATTACTCATAAAAACAACCACCACGGGCAGATCGACTACATCCGGGGATTGCAGGAAGAGGAGTGGGACCTGCCTCGTGGCACCGGGGTCGTGTTGCCGTAAAGGAGCGCCGGAACTGGCGTCCTGGAATGGCGTGTTCAAACTAGATATAGATAAATGGCCCAGGCATAATAATATACCTGGGCCATTTTCATCCCCTAGAGAGAAGGATAGGAAAAAGTACGGTTGGCGGGCGGGCCTGACTAAGCCTGTGAGCCGTGGGCGGTGAGAAAATTACCTTCACCATTAGGTTTTCTGTTATGTCATGAAAATTGTGCGCAGTGCCGGAACCCACGAACACAATAGAACCAGGCTTCGCATTACAATCTGTGTCGGCTACCTTCATCTTGGCATGTCCGCTGACGACGTAATACACCTCATCTTCGGTGTGAGGTTGCTGCTAATGTACCTCGCCAATAGGCAACGAATATAAATCCAGGCTAACCTTGTCTCCCTTGAAGAACTCCAGGTATTTCTCACCCAGGCTCTTCTGCATGATTATTACGCCTAGAATCTCAAAGCTTTCCATCAATTCTTCTTCGCTAGCAACATGCCAGCTTACGATGCTCTGCAGCTAGCACGTTCTTCGCGCTGCTACGCAGACTCCCACGCCGACCCCGACGGAGGTAACCTAACCTACCCCCTGCCCTGGAAATCAGACCGGCTGCGTGAAGCATCTGGTACCCCAAGTCCTGGGCAGCGCTCAGACCTGCGATGCGACCGCTTTCCAAGGCCGCCGCGCCGTTCTCTACGCCGGATGCGTCGCCGCAAACATAGAAACCAGTAGCGCTGGTACTCATGCGTTTATCGTGAACCGGAACCAGCCCCCCAAGGGCCGCCTGTTCACTCAGGACAAGTTCCCCAGGACACTCCATGTCCATGTTAGGAATTCGTAGACCAGCCAAACACATTACGTCTACATACAGTTGAAGTACCTCGGATGCAGCATTACGCAGTTCCACTTGTTCTAGTCTGCCCTCTCCGGATGCCGTTAAAACCTGAGTTGAAACCAGAAATTGAACTCCGCGGGCCAGCAAAGGCTCTAAATTAACCTCCCTACCTACTAGCCTAGAGCTTTCTTCGACCAAGGCAATTACTTCAGCACCAGCGTCCATCAGGTTCGCAGAAATGAGAAGGCCTGCATTGTCTGATCCCACCATGACAATGCGCTTCCCAGGTAGCTTGCCATCGACGTTTAGCATCTCCTGAGCTTCGCCAGATAGCAACACTCCTGGCAAATCAGACCCTGGCAAACTCGTCGCCGGCTCGTTGGAACCCGTGGACAAAATGACTGCTCTGGCCGATATCGAGGATTTCTCCTCGGAAACGGATGCAGAAAAACCGCCATCTGTGAGGTACACCAAAGTGGTCACCTTGGTGCCCAAACGAATATCCACTCCGGCATCCAAGGCCTGGTTGACGAGGTCACTACAGAAATCTACGCCATTCTGTCCTTCGAAGATCGACCTGGGCCCTTGTAGAGGTTGCGTCTGTAGGGCAAGGCGTCCTCCAGCCCATGTCGCGCCATCCACCAGCAGAACATCCGCGCCCGCTTGGGCCGCAACGGTAGCCGCGGCTAGTCCGGCGGGGCCTGCGCCCACGACTAGAATGTCCAGAACTATCCCCTCTGTTACTATCTGCGAAGGTCTTACCCTTGCCATAAGGCAAAGCCATAGTAGCATGGCCGAAATATAAACACAGGAATTACTAAATGAGTGATTATATTCGCATTAGACAGGGCACTACTTCTGATATAAACCGCATCGCTGAGTTCCAACAGGCTTTGGCCCAAGAATCAGAAGGCAAAACTCTGGATGGTGATCTCCTAATGAAGGGTATCCAAAAAATATTTCAGGACGAGGACAGGGGATTCTACGTGATGGCAGAGAGCGGCGATCAGGTGGTGGGCGGCCTGATGATCACTTACGAGTGGAGCGATTGGCGCAACGCTAACTTCTGGTGGATTCAGAGCGTCTACGTGGATTACCAATGGCGCAGACACGGCGTTTACCGCGCATTGCATGGCTACGTGCATGATATAGCCCAATCCAGAGAGGACATATGCGGCATCCGTTTGTACGTCGAGCGCAATAACACGGTGGCCCAGCAGACGTATAACAGCCTTGGCATGTCTCAGTCCCATTACCACTTATACGAGATCGACTTCGTCCTGTAGGTGGATCGATCAGACTACCGAGAAAGCGAGAGGCATCAATGCTGAGTGAGCTGGCAAGAAAATTTATCGCAGAACATCACAAGGCCGTCTTAAGCACGTTCCGCCGGAATGGAATGGCCCAGCTCAGCGTTATCGTTGTTGGCCCGTTCGAGAACGGTGCGGCTTTCACAACGACGGCTGATAGGGCCAAGCTGCCCAACCTGAGGCGTGATCCCCGCTGCTCCCTTCTGGTATCGCAGGATAGCTGGTGGGGTTTCCTGGTGCTTGAAGGCAAAGCCAGGATCATGTCGTCGGACAACACAGACCCAGAAACCCTGAAAATGGCATTACGAGACATATATCGCTCAATAGCCGGCAAGCATCCGAACTGGCCCGAATATGATCAGGCTATGGTGGAGGAGAAACGC
>CAJWRP010000047.1 GCA_913046025.1 uncultured Chloroflexota bacterium | reverse complement strand
AAAGTAGGTAACTAACGTATATGGTAAATAGATTGCTTGATGAGTTAAATATCCTTTTTCGGAATAATGGAAATGGTACTTTTACAGATGTAACAGAGACGGCAGGAGTTAATGGGACACTAGACAAAATGGGTTTGGTAGTGATTGCTTTTGATTATAATAACGATCTCTGGCCGGATATTTATATTGGTAATGATATGGATGTCGGAAATATTTTTTATGAAAATAATGGCGATGGTACGTTTGTCGGTGGCTTTGGCTGGTCAATACAGGGTGGCCCGACCGATAAATATGCCGCCGTGAATAATGGGACAGCCACCCCGGATGACACGGATTATGTCGTTAGCTACATAAGTGAGGGTAGTGGCGGTGATTACGGCTATTTTCTTTTTGAGGACATGCCTGCGGATTTTGACGCAGCCACGTCGGCGACAGTCAAGATACGCCAATTGTGCTACACCAATGAAGATAGCGTAAAGTATCAGTTGTTTGAGTCCAATGAATCGACAGCGTTGACAAATGAAATAACGCTGGAGTGTGACAATAGTGAAATCGCCCATACTTCGCCGCATACGTTCCGCACTGACACGGTAAGTTTCACAATAACTGGAGCCACTACGAAAACTGCTTGGGACGGAGCACGATTAAAAATCATTCATGTCGGGACAGGTGATGGCGACGACCCACTGTATCACCTTTCTGAAATAGACTTGGAAATGGATTATGACACAGCCGGGGGTGGCGGCGATCCTTCTTCCAGTTCATGGTTTGAATCTCGCACCTGTTCTGAGTCCTCCAGCTCCTGGTCGGAATCAACCTGGGACGATCGTTGGACTTCTTCAAGTTCATGGTTTGTAGCGGGCGACGACGGTACTGATTGCTTACAGGTCACTCCGTATGCATTCGCGGCAGGTCAAGATTGCATAGACGGCTTGTGCGATTCTTCAAACAGTAGTTTGACTGTTAATTGTGAATGCTGTTGTTGCGGAAAAGTTCTATATGCCAACTCTCCATTTGGAGATGCGTGGAACAATAACTGGCTTCTGGAACCATCCACGCAGGTTTGCACGTCAGGTGGAACTACCACTGCACCAACGTACCGCGCAGCACCGGGTACTGAAGTATACGTGTGTTGTGACTGTGCTCAGTCCAGTTCGTCCAGTGCGTCGCTTTCAAGTTCTAGCAGCAGTAGCAGCAGTTCATCCCCCTCCAGTAGTTCTTCGTCGTCGTCTTCTTCTTTAAGTGAAAGCATAGAGTCCTGTTCAGACTCCGGCCATGATGCTTGTGCGGATAGAGGTTACGCGGGTGTTATAGCTCCGTGGGATGGTACTGAGCCGGGGCATCCCTACACACCTGCATATGGCAGCTCAATAGGAACTTGTGGTCCATGTTGGAATTTCTGTAAGGACGGGTACGTCCCGCCGACACTTGAAGTGCTGCATAGTCCTAAGGGCGCTTTGATTAACCCTCTGCCGCCCGCAGGCGCAGATTTGTGTCAAGAACGAACCGCTGGCGGTGCCCTAATTCCGGCAGATTTACCAGTCGGACCTGGATGGCAAGAGGTCGCCTGGCATTGCTGTGAAGATCCCCTGCCTGCCCAATCTGAAGCGAGCTCAGATTCTTTACTGGGTTGCGAAGATAACGGCTGGGCTCTCTGGTGGACGTTTAGACCAACAGATGGCGATTACACGAATCAGCGATGGTACCCGGTTTTAGACCAAGTACGGGCCGCTGGTTTTCAACCAAATCAATGCGCGGCTGGTGAAGTTTCCCAGACGCCCGCGAGAGGTGCCCGACCAAACTTTGTACCTACCCCCGCGGGATTTGGCACTGGACAACCAGTAATTCCCGGCGGTCATCCAGTTGGATTTGGTTCGGACGTTGTGTTCAGAAAAGAATGTTGTGGGTATAACGATACAGAAATACCTGACTTTATTAATAACTCGGTAGACACTACAGGCGACTATTCTGGTAGCTGTAATAACAAAGGTTGGGCGTACTGGTACAACGTAGGAGGTGCATTACCTGATTGCGAAAATAGTTTGAATGTCAATATGTGGGCTTTGTTTGCGTCACATGCCCAGTCTGGATTTGGGGACGTAAACCCTTGTGACGCAGATCCGGGAATCATTGATATGGGTGGATTTGGTATTGATAACATTATCGTAGTGACTTGTTGTGTCCTGCTGCCCATCTAAGTTTATAGCGGCCTTAAGGATTTAATTGATCGTGGTTGATCGCAACGTTTTTAATTTTTCGAACTGCCCTATTGAATCAATTCCGTCGATTTCGGAATTTAATTTCATTAGTGACTGCATAATTCCCCCTGCGGAACCACCTATATTCGATTGCCCGGATATTGAGATTATATCACCTATCCCTGGTCCTGGAGGCCCGCTCGGCCCAGCTGGGCCCCCAGGTCCTCCAGGCCCTCAAGCTCCAACAGGTCCACCCGGTCCACCAGGTCCACCAGGACCACAAGGTACGCCGGGAGGCCCGCAAGGCCCAGAAGGCGCGCCTGGACCCCCAGGACCACAAGGCCCACAAGGTCCGCCTGGCGTACCTGGCCCACAAGGACCACCGGGGCCTACTGGCCCACAAAGCGCGGATGGCGCGGATGGCCCGCCTGGCCCTACTGGACCCGTGGGACCTATTGGACCTATTGGACCCGCGGGACCTATGGGACCCTACGGACCACAAGGACCACAAGGACCTGCAGGACCTTCAGGACCACAAGGACCTGCAGGACCACAAGGACCTTCAGGACCTGCAGGACCACAAGGACCACAAGGTCCGCAAGGGGAAAAAGGAGACATCGGACCTTCAGGACCACAAGGACCACAAGGACCACAAGGGGAAAAAGGAGACAAAGGAGACGAGGGAGAACAGGGACCTAGAGGATATATGGGACCCAGAGGATATAAAGGAGACGAAGGAGACCCTGGACCACAAGGACCAGCGGGGCCTACTGGGCCTACTGGCCCACAGGGGCCAAAAACAGCTATTGTGCCCCATAAAAACACATATGTAGGTCTCATGTGTACAGAAAGTCCAGAATTCCGCTTTGAAGATATCGCAACCTTCCAACTTACAGCTGCTGATATTTCAAAGCAAACCGTAGTCAACGGACTCGGCATCGACCATTACGAATTAGCGATCGATCCAATTTATTTGGCCGTTTGTGCTAAAGATAGCGTTAAGGTTTCTGCCGCAGTGCCATCACATCCTTGTACGTTTGGAGCATGTGTAAAAAATGATATCATCCATTTGCAACTGATGAATTCATTAAGCAACGGGTCCTACGACCCACGTACAAGTAGTCCCACTGTTGATGCTTTGAGGAACCTATTTATAACAGTATCGCTAAGCGGTATTCGTGCAGATGCTGAGGGAGTACGTTTTCCACAATACAGCAAAGCACAAATGGAAAGTAATACAGCATTTTGGTCGCAAGCGACACAGGTGGAACCACAAAGTTTGGGGCCGCAGGGATACGTTGAAATAAAGTGATGTATGGAAACTAACACATGGCAAAACGGATTGTCCTATCACACAAGCGTGCGCCCGGAGATACGCTTGTACTTACCGGACTCATTCGCGATATCGCATTAACACACCCAGATGAATTTAAAATAGATGTCGATACGTCAGCAATGGATTTTTGGCGACATAATCCGCACCTAACAAATCTTCGCGGACACGGGCGTAAAAAGGACATAGATTATTTTAAGATCTCGTACGGGGAAGGCATCCGCGAACAGAACAAAGAGACGATTCATTTTCTATCGTACTTCTACCGCACGTTTAACAAGAAGTATGGCACAAATATTGTGCCCCAGTTTCCGTACCCAGACCTTCACCTTTCCGAAGAAGAACAAAACACTCCGTTAGTCAACGGGCGATATTGGGTGATACTGTCCGGCGGTAAAAGCGACTTCACGGCGAAAGCCTGGGAGGCCGCCCGCTTTCAAACGGTTGCTGATAAATTGAGGGCGGAAGGTATTGGCATAGTTCAGGCAGGCGGGTCTGATAAGGGACACTGGCATCCGCCCATCGATGGCGCGTTAAACCTTGTAGGGCGCACGAATCTACGAGATATGATACGCCTGGTGCGTTACGCCGATGGCGTAATTTGCGGCATTACGATGGCTATGCATATGGCCGCCGCGCTCCAACGCCCTTGTGTGGTACTTGCTGGCGGTCGCGAGGCCTGGTGGTGGGAAGCATACGTTAACGAAAACGATGGCTTCGGAGAAAAAGCTTCGGGCACATTTAAGATTCCCCATAAATTTTTGCACACCATCGGGCAGCTGGATTGTTGCAAAAATCATGGATGCTGGAAAAACAAGGTAGTGAAAATTAACAAGGATTCATCAGTCTGTTACTATCCGATCGAGAAAGCTAAGCAGACTATTCCGAGATGTATGGATATGTTGCAAGTTGACCATGTTGTAGAGGCGGTTATGAGCTATTACGAAAATAAGAAGTTACCTCCTATCGATACCAACATCACCGAGGCAGCCCCGGCCCCGGCAACAAAGAAGCAGCTTAAAACGGATCTATTTGCGGATCTGGATAGCGCTGTAACCGACCCCCCTCTTGTCGTGTCCCAAGTGGCAGCTCCTGCACTTTTAGTGGAACCTGAGGGGCGTCCCCACGGTTATCGCCCTGCCGCCGCAGCGCCACGGGGAACAAAAGTTCGTGTAGGAGAGCAAACAACTACCACGACGTATGCGGACCTCTTTAACCATCCGACTATTGGCGGCAAGTTTACGATCTGTATTCTGCTGTATGGCGATTATCCAGACATGCATAAATTATGCCTGGACTCAATCATACAGACTGTACCCGCCCAACTTGTAGACCTCCGCATCGGCAGCAACGACCTCTGCGATAAGACACTGAGTTATCTGGAAGAACTGGAAAAGGCAGGACGCCCGCACATACATTATCGGAACAAAGACAACAAACGAAAATACCCGGTAATGCACGATATGTTCCACGATGAAAGTAACCCTATCACCACAAATTATTTAATCTGGTTCGACGACGACACGATCTGCAATAGGGACGGGAATTGGCTGGCACGCTTGGCCGAAACAATTATTGATAATCATGATGAAGGGTTCCGTATGTTCGGTCCCAAATACACCTGGAATATTCGTAACAGTCAGACTGATTGGATCAAGAACGCGAGTTGGTACAGCGGACGCCCTTTCCGAGACGGACGAGGGCGACCTAAAGAAAACGCCAACAAAATTCACTTTGCGACGGGTTCGTTCTGGGCGCTGGAGACGGCAGCTATGCGCAAATGCGAGATTCCGGATATGCGTATCGGGCACAATGGGGGCGATTACATGATTGGAGAACAGTTGTACCAGGGCGGGTATAAGCTGAAATCTTTTTCAGGCCGTAAACAGATTGTAAACTGGTCGGCGTTCTCGCGGCGTGGACTGAATGAAAAGCATACAGGGTGCGTATAAAAATGAAAACATTTACTATTACCCGACGTAACAAAACAAAGCACATTGTCAGCGTTGATGACGAGGATTGGGAGCTCGTGTCTAAACATAAATGGCACGTTAACGCCAAGGACGGCTATTTGCAGGCTGTACAAACTAACGTAAGGAGGAACGGCAAGCAGACTAAGCTGTACCTCCATCAACTACTAATGGGGCCAGTACCGCCTGAATACGACAGCATCGATCACATTGACAGGAACCCGCTGAATAACTGTAGAACCAATCTAAGGTTTGCCACATGGAGTGAACAGAATATCAATCAGGGTATGAAGAGCAACAACACAAGCGGTGTGAAAGGTGTCTCTTGGCATAAGGCAACTAATAAGTGGATGGTAGACATCGATTGCAAGTTTGTCGGAAGATACACGTCATTCGAGAAGGCTTGCGAAGTACGCGCCGAGGCTGAGAACGAGAGAGCTGATTTTTGTTATCAATAACAAAAAGGCGCAAGGATGAGCACGAAACTCCATATCGACCGTTCGCTCATGACAGAGATCCTGGGAGATCCTGAGTTCTATGCGGAATGTCCTATCTTTTTGTTCATGCGAAATATGGGAATCGAGTCATACAAGCTCTATATTGATAACCTACAAAACAACAAATGTGATGGTTGTTCAGATCGAGCTGTTATGCTTCCAGCATTATCCACGTTCATAAGGCACGTTAAAGAGCAGGCAGATTTATCGGTAAAGAATTTGGAGTGCGTTAAGAGTTATCTTGCAAAGCGCAAAGGCTACTACCCGGACCCTTGCGTGATATACTACAAAGAAGCTGGCAAAGCTCTTCATCCAATAAAGTTTTAGGTAGGGGCCACGGATGGCAACAAGCAGAATAAAACTAACACGGCAGCGCACTACGCGAAGCCAACTCGACCGCGGGGGGCAGAAGATCCGTATCACAGCCAGTAATGGCGTGGGCATAGCTGAAAAGCTGTTCCGCTATCGTATGCTGCCCTTAGATCCATCCGGGAGCAGCCTTATTGGGCAGTTTGACGGGATCTGCAGCCCCGAGGACTTCAACTTTATTCCAGAAGATGAAGCGGGTGCTGGCGACGATCCGGCCTGGTTTCGTTTGGATTATGTGGATCTTATAGTCCGCGCACCGCAGACAGCCGATGACCTCTGGGGCGCAATACTCAGCGATATTACAATTCTCAAGAATGCCCTGGACAATCGTGAGGACATGTCTGAGAGCAGTTCATATGCGATTGATTCAGATTTTCTCTCTATAGCAGCAGATGAAACCGGGTTCTCTTCCAGCAGCTCTTTGTTTTCGGAGAGCCTGGGGGCACTGGTTACCACCCGTGAAATAACTTTGGTGTTTAATGCAATCGTGAAGACTTCAGATGGTTTCAATATTCGCGTTGTTGCCAGTGATGCGTCTGGGATATCCAATAAAATCTTTCGCTACATGCGGCATCCGCTGAATCCAAACGATGCTTCAAAACAAGATAAGTTTGATGGAGTATGCAGCCCGTCGGATATCGAAGATTTCCCTGAAAATGCGCCCTTTGGGTATATCGATCCAAAATTCTTTAGGCTCAACTATGCAGATCTTGTGCTGGAGACGCTGGCAGAAGCGGAAGACTTCCGCGAGGTAGTTGTTGAAGAAGTAGAATCGTTGAAGCTTACATACGACATGCTGGATACATTCGATGATGTCGATGTATTTTGGGTCGGGGATATTTAGGAGTGGCACATGCAGGACCTCGTCATCGTAGAGAATTCAACTATAGGGGCTATGCTGGCAGACCCGGATGTTGTATCTCAGCTACCGTGTTTACAAAACGCAGCTGCCGCGTCCCCGGCTAAAAAAGGCTGCGGGAAATGTGGGCGAAAGAATACCGCTAAGGCTGCAGAATACACGGGCATTAAGAATTGCCTGGCGGGTATGAGCTCCAATGGGAAACGAAAACTGAAGACATTACTTCATGCAAAAAAAGTTCGGATTATGTATCTGAATAATAGTGGACGCATAATTAAGCTCACATTTTGAGTTAAACAACCCCTGTTTTTGCGTCACTATTAGGTGAACCTACTTAGCCCTCTGGAACCTCTCCAGCGGGCTTTCTTTACCTCTACAAGGAGAGTTAATTATGAGCACAGAATCAAACGCCGCGGAAATTGCTCTGCCAAGTCCTCAGCAATTGGTACTCTTCACGGTGGAGGCGGAAATTGATTTTTGGCCGAAAGTGCGGAGTGACAACTCACTTGCTCCGGAACAAAGCTTGAACCTTCTTGCGGCCTGGGCCCATTTGCGTCGCTTTCCGCCGGAAAGCTTAAACCAATACCAAGACGTCATATGTCGATTGAACGACTTGATCACGCATGATCAAGAGGCACTCGTGTCTAATTTCATGCAAACCACCTTCCCTGTCGACTGGGAATTACACGCTGAGACGATCGAAGAAGAATGGGACACCGCGACTACTCAAGATATTGCCGACGAGTTAACGAGTGCCATCACGGATCATTTCGATTTCCTCGACAATTATCAGTTAGCTCTCTATGCAGCAGATCACCGGGTTGTCGGTGGCAACGCTGCGTCCCGCTTCGCCGACTTCCGTAAACGTCAGACCGCTAGTCTGGCAAAAGCTGAAGAGTATGTTGCGGACCATATAGATGTGTTTTTCCCCGCAGCATCGTATGCCGCTGATATGCTTGAGGCATATCGCGAAGATCTAGACTCCTTTGATGAGTATCTCTGGCGGACAACTTTGAAGCACTATCGGCTGGAACGACTTTTGGAAGAACTAACGTCGCCGGAACCCGCCGAACTATTTACACCAGAGCAGCTGCGTGCCATGCTCAAATCGATGCCAGATATACCAAGTTGATCTAATGCCCCTGTATGCGCGGGGGCTTTTTTACCTCTACAGGGAGCACTAATAATGAGCACAGAACAGAACGCCGCCGATCTGAACGATGCCGAAGCCTACCGCAAACGGGGCTGTTACTACCGTCACCTAGAAGAGTACGCCGAGGCGATTGATGCCCTCACCGAGGCGCTACGGCTCGAACCGGACCATGCCTGGACCTACGGCTACCGAGCCCTTGTTTACGACAACTTGGCAAACCTGAACCAGCTGAATGACTTCCTGCCCTTGATCATGCTGATTTTTATCCCGGCCATCACGATGGGAATCTGGTCCGACGAGCGTCGCAATGGTACGGACGAACTGTTGCTGACATTACCGACCAAGGACCTGGACATTGTGCTCGGCAAGTACGTGGCGGCGGCACTGGTCTTCACCGTCTCGCTCCTGTTCTCCGAGATATCCAACTTCTGGATGCTGGCTTCGCTGGCGGTCGACGGTGAGGGAGCAGTTCACCTCGATATTGGCCTGCTGGCCACGAATTACTTCGGTTACTGGATGATCGGCCTCGCCATGCTCTCGATTGGCATGGTCGCGTCTTTCCTGACCAACAATCCGACAATCGCTTTCGTGCTTGGCATGGCCCTGAATGCTCCCCTGGCGATGCTCGATCGGATCGACGTCATCGTGACGAATTCGGCCCTTTCCCAGCAGATTGGTGGCTGGAGCATGGCAGCTCATTTTGATGACTTCCGCCGCGGCGTGCTGAGCCTCTCCTCCTTTAGCTACTTCGCCATGCTGATCGCGATCGGACTGTATATCAGCATGGTGATGATCGGCCGCCGGCACTGGGTGAGTGGCACACGCGGCCCCACGATGGGTATTCACTTCCTGGCCCGTGCCATCCTGATGGTCGTGATCGCTGCCAGTGCCTCGATCACCTTTCAGCACAATGATTTCATTCGAGCTGACATGACGATGGGCAAGATCAGCTCGCTCTCCAGTCGATCACTGGACCTGGTGCGTGGCCTGAAAACCGAAGACGACATCATCATTCGGGCTTACATCGGCGAGCAGGTTCCCAAGGCATACGTGCGAACGCGATTGGAGCTGATCTCCATGCTGCGTGAGTTTGCAGCCAGCTCCAGTAAAATTCGATTACAGATCTTTGACCAGCTGCAACCCTTCTCCAAGGAGGTTGAGGTCGCTGAACAGCGCTACGGTATCCGTCCCCAGATGGTCCGCGTGCGCGAAAACGAAAAGATGACCGACCAGGATGTGATTCTTGGCGCCGCCTTCCAGTGCGGTCTGCAGCAAGTCGTGGTCCCCTTCTTCGACTATGGCATCCCGGTGGAATATGAGCTGGCTCGGTCAATCTCTACGGTGGCCGAAAACCAGCGCAAGACGATTGGCGTGATCAGCACCGATGCCCGCATCGAGGGTGGCTTTATCATGACCGGCCAGCAACCGCAGAACATTCCCCGCCAGGCATTGTTTACCGAACTGGAAAAACAGTACGACATTGAGACCGTCACACTGGCTGAGGAAAT
>CAJWRP010000046.1 GCA_913046025.1 uncultured Chloroflexota bacterium | reverse complement strand
GTGCCCAGGGAGGGACTCGAACCCACACTACCTTGCGGTAAGCGGATTTTAAGTCGCTCAAGAGCGCATTCCCCTACGGGTAATGTCCGCCTCGTTAATAGCTTTGTATCAGATAGGCGACTAAGGGGCCTCAGCCCCAGGACATGCCAGTTCTACGAAGGCTATCTTCGTAGATTTGTGAACACTACCGATAAGCCCCTACTAGATATATGCAAGAGTGATATCGCTACTTTCCTCAGTTCTCTGGATTGCAATGCTGGTGGTAAGCATGCCTATTTCAGGGTATTGAGGGCGTTCTATCGTTGGGCATGCCAAGAAGGCCTGCTTGTGAACAGCCCCATGGTCAACATGAAAGCCCCCAAGGTTCCTGCTCCTCTACGGCATTCTGTTGCTTTAGATGCAATACCTGTCCTTCTGGCGGCTTGTCAGAACTTGAGGGAGAAGCTGGTAGTTTCCCTGCTAGCGGATACAGGACTGCGATTGTCTGAGCTAGCGAGTTTGAGGATAGAGGATTTAGACCTGCTAGTAAGCTCTATCACAGTCTGGGGCAAGGGTGCCAAACAGAGAAAAGTATGTTTTGGCCCATTCACTCAAGTGCTTCTTGAGAAGTACCTTGATGCGTATAGGCCCACTGATGGTCTACTAGGACTCAAACCCAATGGAGTGGCTAGAGTACTGACTCGCCTTGAATCACTAACTGGCATCAGGTGCAATGCCCATTCATTCCGAAGGACATTCGCTACAGAGTCAGTCCGTAACGGGATGAACCTGTTTCATGTGCAGAGCCTATTGGGACATAGCAGTCTAACGATGACTCGTATCTATGCGGAACAGGTGAATAGCGAGGATGCTATTAAGGCTTATAAGGCTGTTGTGAGGTAGGTGGGTGGATATATCCTTCTCCTCCATGGGGTTCGTAGCCTAGGGAACTTGTCGTCCCACACCGCATGGAGCATGGTATCCAGCGCTGGACAGGTCTTCTGCCTCGGTGGTCACCAGTCTTCCTCAGGATCCGTAGTCATTATGCTAATGCGCTTGCTACCTTAGAGAGAGGTTTTCTGGGGGGTCTGTGAACCAGATGTGCAGGCTCCAGTGGGAGAAATCCATACCACCGTGACCATGGGCATGATATTCCCAGGGAGGTGCAGGCTGAAGAGATGTTGATTCCAGGACCATGCCCATGAGTGCCTCGCTGCTGATATTGTATATGAGAAGAAAAGGCGCCCCGTGCCACTCTACTCCGTCGGTGATCCTGGGGTCCCGTTTGGCGTAATGGCGGACGCCTTCATGAGCAAAACACGCTGCTTCTATCAACTCCCCTTCACTGGTGACCGTGTCCAACAAGGAATACCCCTGGTCTTGGGCCTCATCGATGGTCTTGGGCAGTCTCTCGTAAGTAGCTTCTGTTATCACCAACCTGTTACCGATGGAGTCGTTAAGTTCAAGGCGAAGGGAGTGTGCCACCCCCTCCTGATAGGCAGCAATTTTGTGATAGGCATCTAGGCTTCTACTCAGATCCGAGACCTCATCCTGGAGGGATAACACAGCCACATGGAGTTCATCGTTATCGCTTCTCAGCGAAGTCAATTGAGGCTGTCTTGCCGAATATGCGAGCCCTGCGGCGACAGCTGCCGACGCTATGATGGCGGCGACACCGGCTATGAGCAACAACCTCTTGGGCTTACTAGACTCCTTCATGCTTGGTGTCATCCTCAGAGAACTGAAGTGGGAGGCCTGCCCTACGGTATCCCCCGGTACCCTCTGGTACGTTAACCACCCCGGCGAATCCCTCTGCCTGGAGGATGCTGGCAGCAGAGCTGCTGCGGATCCCCGCCTCGCAGATTACCGTGATGCCTGCCTCTAGGGGCAGCTCATGAAGCCGCTCCCGCAGAGTACCTAGGGAGATGAGAAATGCACCTGGTACGTGACCCATCTCCCACTCAATGGGCTCCCGAACGTCAAGAACCACTGTATCCCCGCCAGGAACTGCCCCAGCTAGTTGACGCACGGAAACCTCGGCCATTATTTCTAATGGGAGGTCACTATCACTCCAGGCCATCATGCTACCTCCGACCACTCCGACCACAGGAAAGGCACTTTCCTGTAGCTGTAAGACAGCAGACTGAGCCTGTCCTGGGGCCTCAGCCAGGAGGACGACGGGACTCCCCGGCTGGAGCAGTACGCCGAGCCGGTCCTCCAAGCCTTTCTCGCTGTAGGGAAGGCTCAGGGCGCCCTTGGGATGTCCCCTGGCAAACTCTGATGGCTCGCGCAGATCCACTATCAGGGCTTCGCCCATTTGGACGAGTTCCCAGGCCCGAACGACTGAGACCCTTTCCACCGCTGCTCCTAGTCCGCCCACAGAAACATGCCGTTCGGGTCGTTGCCCAGGGCAATTCGTCCCGTGACTTTCCAGGAGCCGGTATCAATCACAACCACGGAGGCTTCTTTAGAAGCTATTGCATAAATGTACTTGCCGTTAGGATGGACGGCTATTTTACTTGGGGTATTGCCCACGGTAATCTGTGTTACCTCTTCCAAGGTCTCCGTATCAATGACTTGGACGATGGGATCCCCAAAATGACCTATGTAAGCATACTTGCCGTCAGGACTAAACGTGGCAACCACAGGTCCTTTGGCAGCTGCGAAGCGCTTGACTAATTCCAAGGTTACTGGGTCATACACGGCGTTAGTGTTACTCCCAGACTCTTGGACCCACATCCTGCCATCAGGGGCGTTGGTATGCATTAATGGCGTCGCGCCATCAGGAGTATTTGTCTCTGCTATAGTCGCTCCAGTCTCTGCATCAATGGCGACTACAGTGTCACCTTTTCGTGTGGGGTAGTAGAAACGTTCCACTCCATCTGGACCGATCCCGATATCCGCATCGCACACTACACCCTCGTTCACAGGTACGGAGTCCCATGTTCCTAGAACTTTGGCGCTATTGGTGTCTATCCTTACAACTTCACCCGATGCTTGCTTTCCAACGTGTAGGATACCGCTCTTCGTTGCCTTACCGATGTAGATATTCTTAGCCTCTTTGCCAACAGAAAGGCGGCTGCTAATTTCCAGGGTATCCACATTCAGCGCAATCACCACTGCGTCATCGTCCCCTGGGTACTTCAAACCTAGCCATACATTCTGGCCATCGAAGTGGTTGTTATCGTCATTCCAGGTCCACTTGGCGAAGTCTGCTATGTCAGTCGTCTGAAGGACCAAGTTAGTCCCGGCATCTATCACGGTTACGTGTGGCGAGTCGTTACTGAGGGTGAGGAGCTTTACAGTGGGCGGCTCGGCTGCAGGCACCGGTGTTGTAGCCGGCTCGGCCTTAGAGCAAGCCCCAACAACAAGGAGAGCCAGACTCAGAGAAAGGGCTAAGGCTATCAATCTTACAGTATCCATTATTCACCTCCAATGGGAGTTAAAGTTATGGTCCATTCCGGAGAACCCGTTTTCTTCACATTAGAGGAATATCCGTACCGTCCTGCTTGAGGGGGAATGGTATCTAGGCATGGAGCGTGGTCGGTGATGACCACCACATTCTCGTTTGCCTGGAGTTTCTTCATGGCCTCCACTGCCTTCATCATAGGGTAAGGACAAATCTCACCTCGGACATCCAATTCCATGTTCTTGTCTCCTTAAGCGATGCGCTTGATGATCTTGACCCCCAGGAATGATCCACCCGCCAGGGACAGGGCGAAAAGCCACCCGCTGATGCTTAGTGACGGGATAGACGAGAAAAAGGCCCCAATAGTGCATCCTATGCCTAGACCTGCTCCGTACCCCATGATGATGCCACCGCCGAGGGACTGCACGTACCGCCTGGCACTCTGCGGGAAGCGTAATTTGAACTCCCCGGCAAAGAGAGCCCCCACTAGTGCACCAGGTAGCACTCCCACTGTCACCGCAAAGGTATGGGTGAAAATACCTGATTCATCTGCACGTCCGGCACACCCACCTATGGCCCTCAGTCCCAACGCCTCCGGAGGGGAAAAACCCAGAGTAGTCATGGTAGTGTTGGCCCAGCGGGTCAACTCTCCGGTAACGCCCCAGGGCATATGCACCATGTACATCAAGACCCCTATCCCCCCCAGTACAGTGCCGCCCGCTATTGCGGGCCAGCCTAGTACGAAGACCGAGCGCCAGAGCACCGATAGCTTCTGACCGAAGGTGTCCTGGGATACCTCCCTGCTCGGGATATTGGGCATTGACAATCCTGAGCGGGATTCCCACCACAAAATGAGAATGAATATGGCCAATAAACCGCTTAGAGTCAGGACTACGCTCCCCCCGTATCCCAACTTCGCGGGCAGCCAAATCGGGGACTCTCGGAAGATAAGAGTGTCCCACCACCAGTTCCATGTCTGCGAGAGCAGCCCCAACCCTATGATTATGCCTACCATTGTGACCCAGGAGCCTATATACCCTTCGGCCATCCGGTAAAGGGAGCCAGAGACACATCCCCCCGCTAGCACCATGCCGACACCGAATAGCAGGCCTGCGACTATGGTAGAAACGCCTACGGGCAAGATGTTCGCCTCTGCGGGCAGAACGCCGAACTCAGGGAAGGGAACTTGGTTATACATGTTGATGGCGAACCCGATGGTACAGATACTCAAGCCGACGATGACCCCTTTCATGATTCGGCCGCTGCCAAATAGAAAGAGGTCACGAAAGGCAGAGGCAAAGCAGAAGCGGCTTCGCTGGAGGGTGAAACCTGCGGCCACTCCCAAGATCCAGAGGGGAACTAGAATCGCCTCTGTTCTGGACATGACCAGAGCCAGACCCGCTGTTGCAAACAGGATCAAAACAGCAGCCAAGCTCTGCCGCGGTATACGGCGGAAAAGAGCGCCGGGCGCTGGTGCAGTGTTTTGTGTTAACCCTATCAATTACGATTCCTTAAATAAAAAAGCCTTAGGCTCGGCCTAAGGCAAGAAAGCGCCTCCGTGGTGGATTAGACTCGTCAGCGATTTTTCACGCGTGGCCCTTCCTTGTCCCGTTTGAGGAGATTTTTACAGATGCAGGGGATACTACGTAGCACTATCTGTAACATTCTAATGGCTCCATATCATAACGAGTAGAGGCTAAACCAAGACAACCTGCCTGTAGAATAGTGTAACGAAAGATACATTCCGGGTCAATATATCGTGCTGCGTCATGAAATATCGGACAACCGTTCTTATAATCACCTTTATAGACCGTCAGCGAAAGTGGGACACATTCGGATCTGAAATTAACAGAGACTACCGGTAGGTAAGGTGAGCCCCTGGCAGGGGGATAGAATGTCCCCTGGAAAGGAGCAACAGTGACAGAGAACACAGAAGATAAGAACCGGGCCGCAGAAGAACGGAGCCAAGACACCAGACGATTCGTTCGTCAGGTCAGATCAGCGACTCGTAGGAAATACACCCCGTAAGAGAAGATCCACATAGCGTTGCAAGGCTTCCGGCGCGAGGTCACCGTCAACGAACTGTGTCGTCGCGAAGGCATCAAACCCGCCAACTTCTACTCGTGGACCAAAGAGTTCATGGAGGCCGGCAAACAGCGTCTGAGTCGGGATACAACCAGAGACGCCACACGCCAAGAGATCGACGATCTCAAGCGGGAGAACGGCGAGCTCAGGCAGTTGGTAGCCGAGCTATCCCTCGAGGTGTACCGTCTGAAAAAAACGGTCATGCCGATGCCTCAGACCGGTGTCGGTACCAACGGATGAGCGACGCTGAAAAGGCGACGATCCTGGTCAGCGTAGCTGCATCACCACTGCCCAAGCGTCAGGTGCTCAAGAACCTGGGCGTTCCTAAGAGCACCTATTACCGGTGGCTCAGGCGGCCGCGGCTTGATGGCCGGCCAGGAGTGTGGACCAACACCCTGGAACCGCCTGAGCCCACCTGAGGGGCAGGCGGTCCTGGAAGTAGCACGACGGTCGCCTGAGCTGAGCTGCCGTCAGTTGGCCGCCTGGATCACCGACAAGCGGGGCTTTTCCGTCTCCGAGTCCACTGTCTACCGCATCCTGCGCAGAGAAGGCCTGGTGAAGTCGGCTGAGATGCAGTTGAAGGCAGACAAGGAGTACCACCGCAAGACCACATCCCCACACCAGATGTGGGCCACCGACGCATCTTACTTCAAGGTGATCGGTTGGGGATACTACGACCTGGTTACGGTGCTGGACGACTACTCACGCTTCGTCCTGGCCCACAAGCTCCAGCGGGACATGACCTTCAGACTCTTTCATCGAGGTGGTCCAAGATGCCGTCGACAAGACCGGCATGACTGAGGTCCCAGTGGCAGACAGGACCTCCTTGTTAAGCGACAACGGCTCTGGCTACGTGTCTCGGGCCTTTGGGGACTACCTGAGGCTGGTGGGCATCAGGCACATCCTGGCCACGCCTTATCATCCTCAGACCAACGGCAAGCTCGAGCGCTATCACCAGACGATCAAGCGGGACGTCAACCAGCTCCCCTATGAGGTGCCGACTGACCTCGAGGCGGCCATCGCTGCCTTCGTCAGCTACTACAACTGCCAGCGCTATCACATGGTGCTGGGCAACGTGACACCCGCGGACGTACTCAACGGGAGGCGGGCAGGCATCCTACAGCGGAGAAGGGAGGTGCAGTTCCAGACTATCGAACGGCGACGACGCTACAATAGAACTCTCAGGGAGCTCGCCACGGCCTCTTCATAATAACGATCTTCTCGGGTCCCGATCTGTCCCACTTTTGCTGATTGACAACACACTCAACGATTGCCATAACAGGGGACATCTACTCGCATGTAGTACCCGGATTACAGAAGGCAGCAGCCCGTAGCTTTGAAGACGCTATGGGAGAGGTCGTAGAAGCCGCAGGTTGAGATGGTTGGGGGCAAAATGGGGGCAAAACGCTCAAACGAGGGCGTTATAGAAACAGTGCCTCCTTACGTATGCACCGCAATATAGACTGGTGCCCAGGAAGGGATTCGAACCCCCACTCCCGATAAAGGGAAGCGGATTTTAAGTCCGCCGCGTCTACCATTCCGCCACCTGGGCAGGTGCATCGACTTGCTCTTCGCTCGGTTGGACTGGTACGCCAACCAGCATCGACAAGCGCCGCACCAATATTATACGGATACCAGCGAGACCGGTTCAAATAGCCCAGGTCCGCGCGCCGTGGCTATATTTCCCGGCGCCCCTACGCTTCAACAACCCGCCTGTCCAGGAACTAATCGTCAATATCGGCCTGTCACTCTGGGAATACTGAGTGCTGTGTCGCTGCGCGCGCTTTGGGGGGTGGACGCGACACATACCACTCTCCATGCTACTACCATGAGAGGCGTGTCGCCCACAAAATCTAGCGAGGCTCTAGGAGACGGTTGAGACGCCGACATATCTCGACAACTTCATCGGCATGGCCCGGGAACCAGGCCCTAATCCACCCGGCCTCTTGAAGAATGCCAGTGAGGGTTGTCCCTTTCGTCTTATCGCCACAGAGCGCACGAAACCACTCGCGTTGATGAAGCTCACCTCGCCCAGTATCCGTCCCGGGGCCGCAAACCCCGACGAGATGGGTACGTTGTCCCCAATTAAGGAGATAGACTCGGTCACTCCCCGCAGGCAGAATGCCCGCACTATCGGTAGCAATTTACTCGTCAGCGCGTCCAACAATGAGCTCATTGTTAGCCCCGAGAATACGGTGTCGTCGACAACGGCAATGCTCCCTTCCACCACCATCCCTCGCAACGGGTTCTTCCATGAACGGCCATCTGTGCCTCTGAGGAAATAGCCGCCACGCCCGTCCTCAACGCGGGTGATGTCCACTCGACGCAAGACCGGGAACCATCCGGTTCGTTCATGTACATGTCTCGCAACGCGTTCTCGGGCCTCGCCGATGCCCAGGGCGACCTCGAATGGCTCGTGGTGCTCCCCTTCGATAAGCGCATATACTTGCGTCTGAAAATTCAGAAAGACCACTCGGTCCGTGTTTCGACTGACGATCGAAATGAGTTGCCGTGCGACACGATGCTCTTCAGAATCGACTCCGAAATCCGTGGCTGCCTCCTCGGTGATATCGTCGTGGACGTACAGTATTTTTGGCGTCGGTTGTGCGTTGACGCTTCCCAATAGTTACCTCCGGGGTACGAGCATTCTACGATAGACAGGAGTCTCTGGGCGCCGTCTCGGGAATGAGTGTGCCTAATTTGACCACGAAAATGAGCCCATTTATAATCCCAGCGCGTAGTGGGTCGGGATTAACAGCGTGGAGGCAACATGCTCAGAGACGGCAAGCTACTCTGGTCGGGCGAGCACTGGATACTGTATCTACGACGGCCAGGCGAGACCTCAAATAGTGCGTCAGTCGGGGTCTACCACACCCGATATAGCGAGGCCGGCGAGGGTAGCGTCGCCCTGGTCAGCATACCGGGCGAGCCGTCACTTTCGGTTGCTGTGAGCGACAGCCTCGACCTGCACAAATTTACGATGGAGCGGGTGAGGGCGGGTGCTGCGGACGATCCATTCAACAACGTCGATCTGCCTGTGAAAGAGGGCCGGATCTACAGGCAGGGAGACGTTCGCGAATCACCATCCTGGGTTATCGAGTACGATGACACGCGAATTGTCGCAACCTGGAGCAGCCTCGTGGAGCCCGTAATCATGGGCGATCTCCCTCCAGCCCCGGATGGCAAGGCGGTAATATTTTCGGTCTTGATGTTCGCGGATGCCTCCACTATCACGGTAGATGGAGAGCAGGCGCCCGGAGAGGTCTTCGAGCGGCCCGGGTGGCGCAAGAACACCGGTCCTGACGGCCCAGCCAGTTCCTGTTGTTTCGCCCTGGCGGAGACCTATACCACGACGAGGTAGCACGATGGATATCACCAATAAAATTGCGCTTGTGACTGGCGGAGGTCGCGGCATTGGCAGAGGGATCGCACTCGTCATGGCGCACAACGGCGCGGACGTGGCCATCGTGGACCTACACATGAGCGATGCAGAGGCGGTAGCGGCTGAGATAGCGACCCTGGGCCGTAAGTCCATCGCCGTAGAGGCTGACGTAGCTGATCAGGCCTCGGTGGACTCGATGGTTAGTGCCGTCATGGATCGATTCAGACGGATCGACATCTTAATTAACAATGCAGGCGTCATCGCCGCTCCCGGGTGGGAATCCAGGGAGATGCCGGGAGACGAAGACTGGGACCTGATCTTCGCAATCAATGTTCGAGGCATGGCACGGGTGACCGAGACGGTGGCACCCCACATGATGCAGCAGCGGTACGGTAAGATCGTCAATATTTCCTCCATCGCAGGAAGGCTCGGCTCAAAAACCAGCAGCCCCTATTCGGCATCAAAAGCTGCGGTGATCAGCATGACCCAGACGGCAGCGGTTGATCTTGCGGAGTTCAACATAAACGTCAACGCCATCTGCCCTGGCCTCCTGTGGACACCCATGTGGCGGAGAATCGCAGCGCGATATGAGAAGGTCAACGAGCGAGATCGGGGCATGAGCGAGCGAGAGGTCTTCGACCGTTACGTGGCCGAGCGTATCCCTCTTGGTCGAGAGCAAACACCGGAAGATATCGGCAACGCGGCGGCGTTCCTGGCGTCGGACCTCGCATCCAACATCACTGGACAGGCGCTCAACGTGAGTGGCGGCTCTCACATGAACTGACGAGCTTCACCCACGACGCATTCTCAGGGCGTCTACTCCTGGAGTCCTTAAGACCGACGTTGAATGCGGACAGCCGCGGTGGACACAGGGAATCGCCTTGGCTATAATTCAGACACTGTGGAGCCGTTGACTTCTTGATGGGATCGAGGGTTTCTCAGCTATGCCGAGGTGGTGGAATTGGTAGACACGCAGCGTTGAGGGCGCTGTGGCCTTAAACGGCTGTAGGAGTTCGAGTCTCCTCCTCGGCACCACGCATCATAATATCGGGCGACGTAGCCAAGCGGTCTAAGGCGGGGGTCTGCAAAACCCCTATTCGGCGG
>CAJWRP010000045.1 GCA_913046025.1 uncultured Chloroflexota bacterium | reverse complement strand
CCTACACCGGCATGGGGCGCAATGGTGGCAGACGGCAGAACTTACCTTAACGACGCTTGGTGGATCGCTTTCTTCCCAGGCGTGGCCATTTTCTTGCTTGTAATGTCACTCAACTTTCTGGGAGACTGGATGCGTGATCGATTCGATCCAAGACTCAGACAGCTTTAGTATCATATAAGATAAGAGTTAAATCAAATAGTCAACAAGGGCGGTGTAAATGAACGCAGCAAGATCCAGCAGATCTCTGATTTACTTATCCCTGTTGTTAGCAATCCTCATGTTGGGGGCATTGGCCTGCGGGGTAAAGTCAGGTAACCGACGGGGGGCCCGCCCTACCCAGACTGTCGAATTCCATCGATCCCCAGTAACTGCATTCGAACAGTACCGCATAGACGTTACCAATGATGATACCGGGTGCACTTCTAATCCTGCTGATGTTACTGCCCAGGTTGGACAGCGAATTCGCTTCGCAATTCAGTTAGTTTCAGAGGGCGTTGCAGGCGGAGCCGCCGGGACTTCAGCCCAGCTTATCGGCGAAAGCCAGACGGTAACATACTCAATACCGGGGCTCGAAATGTCTGGCTCTGGAGGTGCTTTTTCCGCAGGTGTTACGTCCTTGGAATTGCAACTCACTTCTGGGAATCGCGCCAGCTATGACTTCAATGTCGCGAATGCTGGAAGTTTCGACATCCTCTGCGACGGGGTGAAGATTGGTACCTTTACTTCAAGCTAATACAAACTCGATATGACCAATACACTAGCAATAACAAAGAACGCCGTCTTCGTATGAAGACGGCGTTCTTTATTATTCAGTAGGACCACGTGCCCACAATACCTATTTATGAGATCACAGAGTTAAGAAATAACGCCGCCCCACATCCCTCTCCTGCCATCTCACCTATCTATAGAACCTAATGCGCGCGAAACAAACCCCCCCACGCACCAAAACATCTTACGTCCCTCTACCCTATGATTACGCAGTTACAAGACATATTAAAAGGCCTTCGGATCGAATGATCCGAAGGCCTTTACTTAATCCTTATTAACTTGTAGGAGCGTCTATCCCTCTGGCGGGTACAGGTGGCAGACAACCCTATGACCAGGTACGGGATGGGCGACCTCCGGCGACGTCCCTGCACAAGGCTCATATGCCTGAACGCAACGCGGATGGAAGTGACACCCTAGTGGTGGATCGATCGGTGAAGGAACCTCACCAGACAAGATAATTTCTTCTCTCTCTATGTCAGGATGAGACGGCAGCGCAGCTGACATCAAAGCCTTCGTATATGGGTGAAGGGGATTGTCGAATAGTTCTTCGGTTTCAGCTTCTTCTACGAGTCTGCCGAGGTACATTACGCCTACTTTATCGCACATATACCGCACTGTAGCCAAGTGATGGGCAATCAGAAGGTATGAGAGGTTATGTTCCTCTTGAAGGTCCTCCAGGAGGTTCATTATTTGCGCGCGAATAGAAACGTCCAGCGCCGATACCGGCTCGTCGAGAACGATCAAACGTGGGTTAAGAGCTAACGCGCGGGCCACACCAATTCTTTGTCGCTGTCCACCACTGAATTCGTGAGGGAAAAGGTTGGCTTGGTATGCCTGAAGGCCAACTTCTTCCAGAAGCCCCTCCACACGACTCTTGATCTCACCCTTGGTCATAGTGCTATTTACTTCCAGGGGCTCTCCCACGATTCCGCTGACCCTCATGCGAGGATTCAAAGAAGCCCATGGGTCCTGGAACACGGCCTGAACGCTGGACTTGTATATTTTGCTGTCGTCTTTGTTCATATTCAAGGCATCTTTGCCATCGAATAGGATTTCGCCTTCGGTGGGATCTTCCAGCAGAAGCACCATCTTGGCGGTCGTAGTCTTGCCGCAGCCAGACTCCCCCACCAGTCCGTAGGTCTTCCCCTCTTCAATCTCCAGGTCGATGCCGTCCACTGCCTTCAGCCAGGTCTTTTGCCTGCTAAAGAGGCCCGTGGCGACAGGGAAATGCTTCTTAAGGCCTTTTACTTGTAGAACAGTATTGCCGGTCGAAGTGCTCACGTTCTCTCCCTCTAATCATTTGCCTCGGTAGTTGTGGGCGCCGCATCTGCGTCTGGCGTACTTTCGGCCACTGCCAGTGTAGAAGCTCCGTCTTCTCGCAACCAGCAGGCAGCGGACTGGCCATCACCCACATCAAACACGGGTGGATATTCCTGATGACACTTTTCCATTGCGTAAGGACACCTGGGAGCGAAAGAACAGGCTTCAGGAAGGTCGAAAAGCACCGGGGGTTGGCCTGGAATGGCGTAGAGTCTCTGTGCCTTCTCTTCCATCTTCGGCACCGACTGAATAAGCGCTTCGGTATACGGATGCGAGGGGTTATTGAATATCTGCCTTACATCACCCTGCTCCACAATCTTGCCCGCGTACATAACCGCCACACGGTCACACATTTTGGCCACGATTCCAAAGTCGTGAGTGATGAAGATGATACCTACACCAGTTTCTTCCTGGAGGTCCCGAAGAAGCCTTAGGTACTGGGCCTGAATTGTTGCATCCAGAGATGTTGTAGGCTCGTCAGCGATAAGAACCTCAGGATCGCATGAGATGCCAATTGCACCAACCACACGCTGCCTCATTCCCCCGCTAAGCTGGTGAGGGTAGTCCCTTATCCGAATTTCCGGCGCAGGGATTCTCACCCTACGAAGCATATCAATAACATTGTCCTTCAGTCCTTGTCCGGACTGTTTTTTGTGTATTTTTAATGCCTCGCCAACCTGGTTTTCTATATCAAACACAGGATTGAGTGCTGTCATAGGATCCTGCAGAACCATGGCTATCCTGTCACCCCGAATTTTTGACATCTCGCCTTCGTCAAGTTGAAGGATATCTTCACCCATCAATTTGACTTGGCCACCAACGATGTGACCAGGAGGAGAGGGTACCAGGCGCATTATGGATAGCGTGGTAACTGACTTACCGGAACCGGACTCACCCACGATGCCCAGAGTCTCTCCTTTTCTGAGCTGAAAACTAACGCCGTCCACGGCCTTCACAACGCCCCATCTGGTTACAAAAAAGGTGCGCAAGTCCTGCACGTCGAGGACTACATCACCAATGCGGCTATCGCTAGTCATCCTTATTGGACTCCTCTCTAGACGGATACATTCCAGTGCTATTTAAGGCCCAGCTGCGGGGCCCATTGGGACTGCGGGCGGAACCGTTCTGACTTGGTGGCACAATTCGCCCAAAATAAGTATCGCAACTATAGCTAATCTCCTCGCAAAACGCAACCCGCCATCGGAATACATTGCGCTTCACAGCTCAATATAAATGCAAATTTCACTATTGATTTTTCAGGCTTTTAGTTCATCAGACTCGTCAGGCTACTTGCAAATAGCAGTCCCCATGGTGTGTTAGAATTCCGGCTAATTTTATGAGGGCTTTATACGCCTGTAGTTTGTGCTCTCGAACGGACCGACAATACTAACCAGGGAGTATCAGATAATGGAAGTCGCCGACAAGAGCATTCTCTACTTCGAGACCGGCCCCAACAACGAGCCAACCCTAAGCGTAGACCCCGGTGAGGAGTTCGAAGTCATAACTCAGATGAATCATGGTTCATGGCTGAACGATCATCCAAATAGCTAAGCTTTGTCCCAAAAGCTGAGAGCCGGCAATCCGTCCAGCGTCTCAATCTCATTAATGGTGCCGAGGCAGGCCAAGTCCTGACAGTGCACATTGATGAGATTGAGACGGAACCATTCGGTTTTACTCGATTTCGGGGACAAATCGGCGCTATGCCTGGTTGGCTGGTAACGGAATTGGCTACCACAAACGGGTAGTGCAGATAGTAGACAATCACATCATCTGAAACGACGAACTAAAGATTCCTATTTCGCCCATGTTGGACGTAGTCGGTCTGGCTCCGGCCCATACACGCCGGTCCAATGCGTGGGCTGGCGAATGGGGTAGCAATTTTGACATCCCGGAAATAATGGCGGGCGCAGCTGTATAAATCCCTGTCTGGCGTGCCTGGAGCCTTACTGCACGTTAGCGACATGCACGCCAGACAGGGTGATGGCGAGATCTGCGGAGCTGGGGGTATCGAAACTGGCGGAAAGGTTCGCTTGCACTGCGAACTTCCCTCACAACCACAGTTCATGACCTAGCCGCGAATCACAAAACCTGCCGCGGATGCTTTCCGCATAGCCTTACCGGAAATGATTCTCGGGCAAGAGGAGGACTACGGATTTTCCAGGGGAGAGGCTTACTTATTCCTTGGACAGGTTCTCGAAGCCCGATGCACCCAGTTCGTTAACCCCACATTAAGCTACGTACCCAAGGTTAATCGCATGTACTTACCGCTGCGCCTATAGCTTCCAGTAACTTTTCAGCAGACAGTGCGGGCTCAGCCTACTGCGGTCCAGGAAAGAAATCGGCGCTCTTCATCATGGTGTCCTGCTGCTTAATTGCCAGACCGCGAACCCTGGGAAGGTAGTCGTTGGCCCAACGAGGGTCATCATGCACTGCTGCGCGGGCCTTTTCGTAATGAGAGTAGTCCTGATAGGCCCAGATATGCACGATTCGGTGCTGTGGCCCTATGTCCGTGTAATACCAGCCAGCCAGCTTAATGCCCTGGTCCTCGCGGATTTTTAACGCTACCTCTTTGACGGCCTTCATATACTCAGGTACTGCGCCGGGTTTAAGGTCGTAAACTCGCATGTTGTAGATCATGTCTCACCCCTTATTAGTAGCCCGTCAGGCCGGTTCAATAATTTCCCCGCCAGACTGCACACAAAGCGCACACAAGCTCACTGGTCGGGGCGCGGCTATCATGGTTGCCATATATTGGATACATGTCAAGGTTAAAATTCCACCATGGGTTTATATCCTTAACACCGATATATAAGCGTAGCCACTTATCCGAAGGAGCAGATTATGAAAATCCTCTTTACCACGGCAATCGAGACCTTAGCCTAGAGACTGTACCAGACTCGAAACCGGGGCACGACGAAGTGCTAATCCACGTGGATTACTGCGGTATCTGCGCCACAGATGTAGAAAAGTATCTTCACGGTCCCATATTTATTTCCGGTGATAAGCACAATCCGATCACTGGGAAGAAAATCCTTCTCATCTCCAGTCACGAGATCACGGTCATCAACAGCATGCTTAGCTGCAAAGTCTGCTACTGGTGCAAAAGGGGAGAGGTCACACAATGCCCTTCAATTGCGGCTGCTGGCTTTAACATCGATGGTGGCCTGGCAGATTTCATCTCATGGCTCGCCGCCAATGTCATACGCCTTCCTTACAATGTAAGCTCCGAACAGGCGGCGCTGCCGGCGCCCTCGGCTGTCACGCTGCATGCTATCCGACGCAGCCAGTTTCAGCTAGGAGAGACCGCAGCCATCATCGGGGCGCGTGCAGTGGGAATGCTGGCCATGCAAGCGGTGAAGGTACTGATGTGGTTATTGACTCCGCGGGAGGTAAAGACACCCTGAGATGGCAGTAAGGTGTGCACTTAGCCGCCCATTTTCTTTCGCGAATTTAACCGTAATTCAATGGATGGCCTGCAGCGCCCCCCTAATAAAGGTTGGCCACATCAGGACTGCCGACCTGAAAGATCTATCCTTAGCTTGTCGAATCACATCGATAATTACAATGGACAGGCTTTCTTGTGCAAACCCTGTCGCAGTTGCAGCGCCCGTACCCAGAGCACCACCCCTCACAATCAGAGCGCCGCTAACAAGATTACCGACGGTTTAACCTCAAGATTTAATTCAACAGCCGCTCGAAGAATGGCAGTGAATATTATGCTGGAGCAACCGGCCAGTCAAATAAATTACCTGTTGTGTTTTTATGTTTAAGTATCTCCTAGCCACATACTAATTATTCGGATTTTATGCAAAAATAACATCAATACACCGCATTATCATGGGGCCGAATACTTTTTATTATATTTAGCATATAATTGTTGACAGGTCTATTCTAACTATGCTAGTGTGGGCTGCCCTTACAGAACAGAAGACAGAGTTATCGCCCGTTACGACGAGCCAGAAAATAGATCTGCCCAGACACACTGATAAGGAGTATTAGGAACTTTTGAAGGATGGAACGATAACGATGTTGCTGTACAAAGCATGTCCCCGGTGTCAGGGAGACCTGAACGTGAATAGGGATATGTACGGAGAATACAAAGAGTGCCTGCAATGTGGATTTTCGCAGGACATTCAGCCTAAGCCACGAAAGGCCTTTGACTGGGCCAAAACCCGTGGTAAGCCAGGCCGAAGGCCTAAAGCCGCCGCCTAAATATAAGGGGCCGTTTGCGGATCAACTGGGTTGTGTAAGCGGTAACTTCCTCATTTAACCGATCTCCCTAGTTAATGCACCATTCCGCACTACTATTATTTGCTCAGTGTTGTTGTGCCCTCTATTTCCTATGGTCGTTAAGGGCCGCAGAGTGTATCATACCTGTGAAAGACGCCTTCTTCACTTCAGCGTTAAGATGCCTATGGCATCGATGACCATTTACTAAGGACGATATCCCATGACCACCCCTGCAGAACGAGATGATACGCCACCAGCGCCTTGCCCGATTTGCGGCGACGCGATGCGCAAAGAGTACGACGGCGTCCGTCAGCCTCCTATGCCCAGCGTATTCTGGTTCTGCACCAACAAGGCTTGTGCCGACGGCGAGCGAAATCGCCTTTTCCAGGGGGGTTAGCTCAACCGGATAACGAACATATCTCCTAAATCTTTAGGAGATATGCCGGCTAACTACCATGCGAAAAATTACTGTAAAAATTCCCGCAACAACGGCCAACATGGGCCCTGGATTCGACTGCCTGGGAATGGCTCTCGACATCTGGAATACCGTAACCGTCGAAATGGGCAAGACCGGCATAGAGATCACTGGCCGGGGCTCAGGCATACTTCCCAGGGGATCTTCCAACCTTGTTCTCAGATGCTTCAAAACAGTATTTGAAAGACTAGGCAAGGCGCTTCCCGAGGCGAAGATAATCTGCCACAACGACATACCCGTGAGTCGTGGCCTGGGCAGCAGTTCCGCAAGCATAGTTGGCGGGCTGATGGCTGCAAATGAGGTTTGCGAAAAGCCATTTTCGAAGGAAGAACTACTGGACATCGCCGTTGAGATCGAAGGCCACCCAGATAATGTTGTTCCCGCGCTCCTAGGCGGTTGCCAGATCAGCGTTCAGGACGAGGGTAAGCTGATTACCTGCCAGGTCCCGATTCCAGAAGAACTAAACGGCGTGCTCTTTATTCCCGACGTACCCATGTCCACTGCTCAAGCTAGAAGAGTGCTGCCGTCGACCGTTGACAGAGCAGATGCTGTATATAATATTGGTAGAGTGGCTATGTTGGTAAGTGCGCTCGCCACAGGCAAACTAGAGCACCTAAACGTCGCTACGCAGGATAGACTGCACCAGCCAGCACGCCAGGAAATCTTCTTTCCAATGAAGAATATCTTTAAGGGCGCTATGGATGGTGGCGCCAGAGGAGTTTTTCTGTCGGGTGCAGGCTCCACCGTGCTGGCTCTCGCCGCGGACAAAGAGTTTACTATAGGCTACGAGATGGCAGACGCCGCCTCTAAGTCCGGCGTTGGTGGCGAGATCAAGGTGACGAAGCCCTCCGCTATGGGCGCGTACGTAGAGCAGCAATAGTCACGCACCTCAAATTACGTGCGGCTCCACTGCACCTATCCAAGTAAGCAATCAACTATTCCAGAGGCTAACCCTTGGCGATAATCGTTCAAAAATATGGCGGAAGCTCTGTTGCAGACGCCGGGAAGATACACAACGTCGCATCCCGTGTTGCCAAGGCTCACAACGATGGCAATCAGATCGTAATCACGCTATCGGCCATGGGCGATACGACTGACGATCTCATCGAACTGGCCAGTCAGATTTCTGACAATCCAGATCCACGAGAATTGGACGTGCTCCTATCCACTGGAGAGTTGGTCTCTTGTACCCTTATGGCTATGGCGCTCAGGAATATGGGTTATGAGGCAATCAGTCTTAGCGGCGCGCAGGCAGGAATCCGAACCAACACCAGTTTCGGCAGGGCCCGCATCGCTGGCATCGACCCAGCTCGTATGCACCAGGAGCTAAACAGAGGCAAGATCGTTATCGTGGCGGGATTTCAGGGCATAACGGAAGACATGGACATAACAACTCTTGGTCGCGGAGGCTCGGACACGACGGCTGTGGCACTGGCGGCAGGCCTGGACGCACAGCGCTGCGAGATATACACGGATGTAGATGGGATCTATACGGCTGATCCCAGGCTAGTGCCGAAAGCCCAAAAGATGGATGAGGTTGGCTTCGAAGAGATGCTGGAGCTGGCAAGCTATGGCGCAAAAATGAATCCAAGATCAATAGAATTAGGAATGCACTACGACGTGCCTATACTGGTTGCGTCTAGCTTTTCAGACAACCCAGGCACGCTTATTCATGGGGGAGCCGATATGGAGATTAATGTTGATGAAATTCGCAATCGAGTGAGAGGCATTGCCACCGACACTAACGTTGCCAAGATAACCATTCACGGCGTAACTGACAGGCCAGGCATCGCTGCTGGCCTTTTCAAACCGCTAACCGACGCGGACATAAGTGTCGACGTAATTGTCCAAAACGCCAGCGTTGAAGGCACTACTGACATGACATTCACAGTGAAGCGCACGGACCTTTCTGACGCTCTGAAAGTTGTGGAGCCTATCATGAGAGAGCTGGGCAGCGGGAGCTACACCAGCGCCGACAATTTGGCCAAGGTCAGCATTATTGGAACTGGCATGCAAGATTCCCCAGGTTACGCTTCTCGAATGTTTAGCGCACTGGCAGATGCCAACATCAACATCGACATGATCACAACATCGGAGATCCGCATCACCTGCCTGGTAGAAGAAAGGCAACTGGCGGAGTCGGCTAGAGCGCTTCACAAAGCGTTTCAACTAGACCAGCCAGAATAACTAATCTGATAACTCCCCATTGCATAGGCAGACTAGCCAGTCAGCGGCTATATTGTTTCTGATAGCTTCTGGGCCATACCGGTCCAATATAAAGGGGCGGAGGGCATTTTGGCGGTCCCATTCCTGTCCATAATAATTCCTGCGTTTAACGAGGAGTCCCGGATCATATTTGCGCTGGATATCCTTTCAAGATATCTACGCATCCAAAGCTATCCATGGGAATTGATAGTAGTGGACGACGGCAGCACAGATGATACGTCCGCCATATGTTCTCAGTGGGCCTTGTCGGTTGACGAAGCGCGCATAATCTCCATTCCACATGCAGGCAAAGGCTCCGCTGTTAGGCATGGCATGCTGGGCGCTAAAGGACAATACCGCATGATGTGCGACGCCGACACCGCCATGCCTGTGGAATACATAGAGGCCTTCGTTACCAAGATGAAGGAAGGGTTCGATATAGTGATTGGTTCCCGCCAGATTGAAGGTGCCAGGAGATTTGGCGAATCCCACATGCGTCACCTAATGGGCAGAGTGTTCAACAAGGCGGTGCACGCCATTGCCATAAGCGATTTCCAGGACACGCAGTGCGGGTACAAGTGCTTCAAAGGTGATGTTGCCGAGAAGCTGTTTAGCTTACAACGCACCAACGGTTGGGGGTTCGACGTTGAAATTTTACGACTTGCGGTGGAGAATAATCTTCAAGTCCTGGAAATGCCGATTGACTGGTATCACAGGAAAGACAGCAAGGTTAGGCCTGGGATCGATACCCTATCGATGTTGCGAGACGTGATCGCCATCAGATTACGAAGCAGAGGTCAGAAAATCGATGTGCAGTCGGTCATTTCCAGCAATTCAGAAGATGTGGTGCCCTACCCTGGCAAAAATGCTAAAAGGGACTCCTGAGAAGTCGCGGCAGACCAAAAACGGTTCTTTGAACGGTTTGTATTTCAAAATATCGTCAAGAAGCACATTTTATCCTTGCGCCGAAGCCATCTATACGATACAAATTATTAGAATCCACAATTTATTTAGATAGAGCTGTAACTACACTTGTTATTGGTGAGAACGGAGCAGGAAAGTCAACTGTTCTGGATGCATTATGTTTTGGTTTATTTGGAAAGGCCTACAGACCGATTAAGAAAGCACAATTAG
>CAJWRP010000044.1 GCA_913046025.1 uncultured Chloroflexota bacterium | reverse complement strand
CATCCGATAAGAGCGCTTGCATTGAAGGAAGACCCGTCGTGAGTGCAAACGTCTTCTATGCCATAAAGAGTACCTTCGAAGTTACAAACGGCGATAGCGTGATTGCCAATCTCGTATACCTTGGACTTCCCCTCGGGAATTTCGCTTACTTTGCCCACTTTCTGAAATGCCACTTTTACTCCTACCCCCTAAAATATTGTCAATTTATTACACTACGACTTCAACCGGTGATGAAACGGTCCGAGTCCTATTTACCAGGTCCTCGATGGTTGTAGAGTCTAAGATTTTGAAAACTGTTTCGGCCACGCTACGCCAGACTTCTCTCTGGGCGCAAGCCGGCACATGGATGCATGAGGAAGAGTCCTCCAGGCAAGCCACTGGCGCCTCGGAACCCCCAAGGCACGCCATAACCTTACTGAGACGAATCTCTGAAGTTTCCTTGGCCAGCAGATGGCCGCCCTGAGGGCCACGAACGCTCTTGATTATGCCGTTCTTGCTTAGGCTGTGGAGCACCTGGGCTAGGTAAGGCTCTGGAATCGACGTTCGAGCAGATATCTCGCTGGCACGTACAGGCCTACCATCGCCATTCATAGCAAGGTCCACGAGTGCTCGGACTCCGTAATCGACTTTAATTGGAATATTCATGAGAGTGCATTTACCCTATCATTCGCTAGTAACTTGCTGATCGTGGTTTCCGTCCAGAGCAGATTTCAATGTGTGCCATGAGAGCACCGCGCATTTAATCCGAGCAGGATACTGCGATACACCGGATAGTATCTCTGCATCACCCAATATCTCAGCGTTGTATTCTTCGCTGGTTAGCATGTGTCGAAAGTTCTCGAAGACGTTCACTGCGTCTTCGACACTGAGGCCTTTTACTGCATCAGTCATCATGGAGGCCGACGCCTTGGATATAGCGCAGCCCATAGCCTGGAAACCGATGTCCTTTATCTTGTCGTCGCCGTCCACTTCCAGGTAAAGCGTTATCTGGTCACCGCACAAAGGATTAAAGCCTTCTGCGGAGCGGTTGGCCTCTTCTAATTTCTGGAAGTTGCGTGGACTGCGATTGTGGTCCAACACGACTTCTTGATACAACTCTTGCAAATCATCCATTGATTTTTATATCTTCCGGTTTTTCTACGTATCCGACCCAAACGTTGTTTTTGTTCGTCAGGTGCGCTGCGGTTCTAATATCTTCTGGCTCATCTTTTTGTCCGACCCAAACTTATTGTTGATCGTAGACCTCGTTTGGTGGACCACAGGTATACAAAGCTTCTGGTTTCTCTACATATCCGTCCGAAGCCTATGTTTCTTTCCAGGCCTCTGCTAGGGTGGTCACGGATTCTTACGTGTCCCGGTTCACAACATGTCCTGAACATGACAAGGCCTGGAAATGCGGCTGGATACTGCATTCCCATAGCCAATTGAAAACTCTATTCAAAAATATCAGAACTCGAACTTGTAGCTGGGGAGAGATTCCAGGAAAATCTCCCTCAGGTACTTGCGCAGTCCCTCTTCCTCAACAGCTTCGATAATTTCATCGGCGAATCCATAGATCAGCAAACGGCTGGCCGCTTCCAGATCCAGGCCTCGCGTTCGCATGTAAAACACAGTGTCTTCATCTATGTTGCCGGCCGTGGCGCCGTGACCACAGACAACGTCGTCCGCCCAGATAAATAGGGCCGGCTTGCTGTCTACCTCGGCATTAGGGGAAAGTACCAGGTTCTTGTCCTCCTGGTGAGAGTCTGTCTTGACGGCGCCGGGTTGCACGTATACGGTGCCTCCGAATACTGCCCTGGAACGCCCGTCCAGAATACCTTTGTAATAGAGGCGACTGGTGCCGTGCGGTTTTTCGTGGTTGATATTTATGTAGTTGTCCATGTGTTGCGAGCCAGATGTATAGTAGAGACCCTTCAAGTCGCAACTAGAGTTTTCGCCATCCATACTTGTGTAGAGGTCGAACCTACCTAGGCCTACCTTCCTCTCAAACACCTTGGACCTGTAAACGCTATCGGCTGCCTGGGCTACTCGAGCGTACCCGACATGAAAACCATTTTCGCTCTCCATCAAGAGTCGATAATGCTTAAGCTCTGCACCAGGGGCCAAAGTAATCTCAGCCATTGCGTTGGTGAGGTAGACTGAGTCGCTCAGACCCACATAGCTCTCAATGATTGTGGCCTTGCTGTTGGCCTCTCCTACCACCAGTATTCTGGGGTGAGATACAGTGGCCTGCTCTGTCGCCGTGGAAATGAATAGCAGATGAACGGGCCGTTCAGCAGTCTTACCTTCCCTGATGTGGAGCACGGCCCCGTCACGCAAGAAAGCTTTGTTCAGCGATACGAAACCGTCGTCGTCCTCCATGTGTGGAGCTTGCCCAAGATTTAGTTTTATCACATCGTCGTTAGAGGCTATAGCTTCGGCAAGGCTGGTTACCGCCACACCACTGGATGCGCCGCTGGAGAGATCTGAGACGTAAATCCCGTCCACAAAGACCATATTGGTCCAGCCATCGTCCCAAGGAGCCACGGCCTTTACCTCATCGAGGGTGATACGACCTGGCATTTGAGCTAACTTTAGGCTGGTGTCAGCAATCCTAGCTATGTTGGTGTACTTCCATGGCTCATTGCCCCGCCGAGCAGTGGGCAAGCCTAGTTCCTGAAAACGTCGCCATCCACTTTCACGAAGCGATTGCACCCATTCCGGCAGGGCGCTGGTCTCAGAGAAAGCTTTATAGTCCGCTTCATACTGCCGATATCTGGTTATTGTTTGTGTCATTTTTGGCTATAACCTACGCCGTTACCTGTTCGCGTAGCCACTCGTAGCCCTTCTCTTCCAGTTCTAGGGCCAAGTCACTGCCACCAGAACGAACTATGCTGCCGCTGAGCAACACGTGAACATAGTCTGGCGTGATGTAGTTGAGAATCCGCTGATAATGCGTCACCAGAACGAAGGCGTTCTTGTCGGAACGCACCTTGTTAATGCCCTCGGACACGATTCTTAACGCATCGATATCCAGGCCCGAGTCTGTCTCATCAAGCAGCGCCAGGATCGGATCCAAAAGTGCCAACTGCATAATCTCGTTGCGCTTCTTCTCTCCGCCTGAGAAGCCTTCGTTAACGGAGCGACGGACCAGGTCCGTATCCATCTCGACGTATGCGCGCTTCTCGTCCAAAAGCTTGTCGAACTCTCGCACGCTGAGAGCATCCTCGCCCCTGTGTTTACGCATGGCGTCTACAGAGGCCTTCAGGAACTGCCAGGAACGAACTCCAGGAAGCTCTACCGGATACTGAAATGCCAGGAATAAACCCTCACGAGCGCGAATCTCCGGCAGCATAGCGAGAAGGTCCATGCCCTTGTAGACAACTTCTCCGCTGGTGATTTTGTACTCCGGACGTCCCGCTAGAACGTTGGCCAATGTGCTTTTGCCTGAGCCGTTAGGCCCCATGATAGCGTGAACTTCTCCGATATTAACGGTTAGATTTACGCCTTTTAGAATTTCTGTATCTCCGATGGAAACGTGGAGGTCTCTTACCTCCAGAATTGGATCAATCTTGATATCCTCAGTCATGTTTACCCTACGGTCCCCTCCAAATTAACTCTAAGCAGCTGAGACGCCTCAGCGGCAAACTCAAACGGCAACTCCTTAAAGATGCCCCGGCAAAAGCCGTTGATAATCATGTAGTTAGCTTCCTCCAAGTCTATGCCACGCTGCTGCAAATAGAACAGTTGGCTATCGTCGACCTTGGAAGTGGTGGCCTCGTGGGCCATCTGCGCCGTCGGGTTGCGGACTTCGATATACGGCACAGTGTGCGCGCCACACTCATCTCCGATAAGTAGCGAATCGCACTGAGTAAAGTTTCGAGCGTTCTTAGCCGAAGGCATAATTTTGACCTGCCCTCGATAAGTGTTCTGAGCCTTCCCGGCCGATATGCCTTTGGCGATGATGGTGCTCCTGGTGTTCTTGCCAATGTGAATCATCTTGGTTCCGGTGTCCGCCTGCTGGTAGTTGTTCACCAGCGCTACGGAATAGAACTCACCTACGGAGTTGTCGCCCTGCATGATGACGCTAGGATACTTCCAGGTGATGGCGGAGCCGGTCTCAACCTGGGTCCATGATATCTTCGAATTCTTCCCACGGGCGGCGGCTCGCTTAGTAACGAAGTTGTACACTCCTCCGTTGCCTTCCTTGTCGCCGGGATACCAGTTCTGCAAAGTGGAGTACTTGATCTCAGCATCGTCCAGCGCGATCAACTCGACCACTGCAGCATGAAGCTGGTGGGTCTTGCGCATGGGAGCGGTGCAGCCCTCAAGGTAGCTAACGTAGCTGCCCTTGTCGGCGATAATGAGGGTTCGCTCGAACTGGCCGGTGTCCAACTCGTTGATGCGGAAGTAGGTCATCAACTCAATAGGACACCGCACTCCCGGTGGAACGTATACAAATGAGCCATCGCTGTATACCGCAGAGTTAAGCGTAGCGTAAAAATTGTCGGTGTAAGGAACTACGGAGCCCAAGTATTTCTTAACGAGATCGGGGTGGTCTTTCACCGCCTCGCTAATCGGGCAGAAGATAACGCCAACGTCCTCGAGCATCTTGCGATAAGTTGTGGCCACGGAAGCGCTGTCTAGCACTGCATCCACTGCCACACCGCTAAGCCGTTGTTGTTCAATCAGCGGAATGCCCAGCTTGTCGAAGGCCTCCTTAATTTCAGGGTCGACATCATCCATGCTCTTGGGGGCGTCGGTCTGCGACTTAGGCGCCGCGTAATAGATGATGTCCTGGAAATCGATAGGCGGGTAATTGATGTTGGGCCAAGTTGGCTCCTCATTTTTGAGGGTAAGCCAATGTTTGTATGCCTTCAGACGCCATTCCAGCATCCACTCTGGTTCGTGCTTCTTATGGGAGATTAGACGTACTACGTCTTCGCTTAGGCCCTTGGGGATTTTGTCGGATTCAATATCAAAGTCGAATCCCCATTTGTACTCCTGATCCTCGACTCCAGTTTCGCGCGAAATGACCTTTTGTTCGGTCATAATGGAACTTCTCCTGTGGGTGAAAGGTTTGTTGACGAATTTAGTCAACAATGGCACTGGTAATATAGCACTGCTACTAGATGAGGTCAACAGTTTATGTTCATGAAATGATAAAAAGCATATAGGCAGGCATCAGGCCGTTGACTAGCGCAGACCTTCCAGAACAGCGGTTTTGGCTGCCGCTATATCGATGTCGATCGCCACGCGCATATGCCCTGAACTGAAATTTGCCACCGTCTGCCCTCTACGCTCTCCCACTGTCTCAACCTGTACATGAGCCTGCTCGGAGGTGAAATATCCCGGAGCCAGAGCGGCAAGCACCGTGAGGGGGTCGCAGAGGTTGTAGCGATCGTTTTCAGGGTGCAACTTGAACCAGTTCCGTATTATCCGGGCGACGAGCTTTTCGCCAATCGACTTGCCATTAAACCAGCTTGTCTCGTCGGGCCAAACTGACGGCTCGTGACAGACATCCAGACCCACCAGCGTGATGTTGGCATCAGAAGAGAACACCACGTTGGCAGCCTCGGCGTCGTCGTAAATATTAAATTCGGCAAAGGGCGTAACGTTACCAGGTACGTTGACGGCTCCGCCCATGACGTAGATTTCCTTCAACAGCGTTGGCAGAGATGGCTCGTCCTGAATGGCTCTGGCAACGTTGGTCAACGGCCCCAGGGTGATCAGCGTTACCTCACCGGGGTCTGCCTTGGCAGCATCCACAATGGCCCTTCGCGCCGAGAGAGGCGATGGTTTGGTCTGAGGTATGGGCAGCCGAACCGTTAGACCTGCAGGGCCGTGATAGAAGTAGGCGTAGCTGAACCGCCCCTTTAGAGGGCGAGATGCCCCTCTATGCACAGGGATATCCGTCCGGCCCATGTACTCCAGAACGCGAAGCGCGTTCCGCGTTGTTTGGTTCAGGGAAGCGTTACCCGCCACGGTAGTGAATCCCAGAATTTGAATATTTGGTGAATTCAGCGCTAGAATCAGGGCCAGCACATCGTCGGTGCCGGGGTCTGTGTCTATGAGCACTTTCACTGCTTTTGCCTCCCGTTGCTCTCAACGAAAGCCAGCCACGTCTCTCGCGATGACTTCCCGGCTTTCAGCCCGTGCTCGCGTTCCAACTTCTCAGTGGACGCAAGAAACGGATATCGTATTAGCTCCAGGCCGCTAGCGTCAGAACTGCTTTGCAGACGTGCTGCCCAGGTAAGTCCGGTCAACCCTCGGAGCAGCGGCCCGGGTAGTTTCACCATCCGCTTACGGCCAAGCTCGGCCATTTGCTCCCACCCCACGCTTCCGACACCAGCCACGTTGTAGGTGCCGTCCACTCCGTTCAAGAGGCAGTAGGCAAGTATGCGGCACATGTCGTCCTCATGCAGGAACTGCATCTGAGGGTCATGGCCTCGAAAGGCTACCAGCACTGACCGCGAGAACGATCGGGCTACGTAGTTGTCCGCGCTGGGGCCCAAGACCGGGCAGGAGCGCAACACCGAGACCGAGAGATCTGGGTAGGATATCCTAAAGTCTTTCAGTCGCGCTTCTATCTCGGTCTTGTTCTCACCGTAAAGAAAGCCCTTCACCGGGCGCAAAGGAGATTCTTCTATCAGCAGGGGAGGATTGTCGGCATGAGCGCCGTACACCGTGGTGCTGCTGAGGCAAACAAGATGCCGAACGCTCGTGCCCACGCAAGAGCCCATTACATTCACCGCGCCACCGACGTTGACGGCACGAATACGACTAGCGTCGCGGCCAGGTTGGAGCACGAATGCCAGGTGTGCGACGGCATCGATGCCATGCTCCTGAAACAGCTCCTGTAATGGCACTGTTACGTCATGATTTACGAATTTGACCTTGTTGGAGTGCTGTAGCTGAAGAGGACGGATATCCGTGGCCAATATGTGGTCAACCTCGTCCAAGGCCTCCAGATGTCGAATAAGTTGAGTGCCTATATAGCCGGAGGCCCCCGTCACGGCCACTCGCCGAATGCCCGCGCTCACTACTCGATCACATCGGTAAAGTCGAATTTGAGAGTTCCCAGGCCCGGAACCGCAAATCCCATTCCGACCTTTCTGCTGCCGATCTCCAGCGTAACGCCGTCTACCCAGACAGTGATATTTCTGTTCATTGCCAGCGTGAAGGTATTTTCCTTGGAAACCTGATCGAAGGCAGTCTCCAGACCATCTGTGATGAAGTAAACGTGGCTCAGATCTTGCTCCACACCATCAACTGTTAGTGGTGCCATGCCGTGGGCATAGCCAGAACCCAGTTTATTCATTAGTTTGAATTCGAACCCTGTGGGTGTGTTCTTCAGACTACCCTTAACGTAGAGCCGTCTCAACAGAAATCCAGGGACACTAACCAACTGTATTCCTCACAGTTCTGAATCGAGGCTGCTCAGATGAGCCTGACGACGCATGTTGAAGATGGCTATCTCGGCCTCGACCACATCAGGCGGGATTGTGTTCACCTTCCCAGTAGCAGCTGCATAATAATATATTTGGGCCAGTCGTTCCAGAAGAATGCCGACATTTAAGGCCTCTTTGAGGTCGACTCCTACACAAACAGCGCCGTGATTTCGGATGATTGCGGCATTTCGCTGTCCCAGCGCGGCCAATACGCTGTCTGCTAGCTCCTGCGAACTAGGAAAAGCGTACTCGGACACCTCTATGGTTCCACCTAGCAAGATAATTGCCTCATCGATAATGGGAGGAATATTCATACCTCTGACCGCCGCTACGCTGGCGAACACTGAGTGGGTGTGGATTATTGCGCCAGCGTCTGGCCTGCGCCGATATATCTCCGTATGCAGCAGGGTTTCCGATGATGGAATGCCGTCTCCATCTATGGGATTCACATCCAGGTCTACTACCACAATATCTTCGGGCGTCAGACTAGGGTAGGGTACTCCCGTTGGTGTAATGGCCACAACACTTTCGCCGCACGCATTGGAGGCAAGGCGGACGCTGACGTTACCACTGGTGCCGCTGGTCAGGCCCTGCGATTCCATCTCCTGCGCAGCCGCTACTACGGCGCGCTTTTCCTGCTCCCAGCGAATGTTCATAATGCCGACAAATCTCCTCTATCAGACAGGCTAAAGCTCAATTTGACGAAGCGTTTGAGAGAGACGGGTCCAACCCTGATAAAGCTCTTCATATTCAGCGGCATCGCGAACGTTGATCTGCAGCACGCGCATCCTGCCCGAGGCCCATTCGGCGGCTTCCGACAGACTACCCATATCGCCGATGGCCACCTTCCCACAGAGGTAAGCTCCTATGGACGTTACGTCTGGCACTGGGGCAACGAAAATATCCCGGCCGAGAACATCCACGAGTATTCTTTCAAATAGCTCAGATCTTGTCATGCCGCCGCCCAGCGAAATGGTTTTTGCGCTGTCGCCAGTCAAGGATTCCAGTTGTTCAATGTTGGCCCTGATGGCGTAGGCCGTTGATTCCAAAGCGGCTCGAATCAGGTGTCTTCTATCGACGCCACCAGTTGCCGAAGTCAGTGGTACCGGAAACATGATCCCTCCATATGTCATACCCAGGGCACTCATGTTCATGCCGCCGTTTCCCATCATCGAGAGCGCTCCGTTGGAACCAGGCTCGGCTTCGGCTGCCTCGATACTCATCTCGGCAAAGGGGTCTTTTGCATCGCGGTATATTGTATCTGCTAGCCACTGGTACGCGCTGCCTGTAGCGCCAGCGGAGCTTTCTGCTACCCATAGGTCGGTCAGCAGATGGCAACCGACCCATGTACGCCCCTGCTGTGAAAAGGTAGGCCTGGCTGTCACCAACTGAACAGGTGCGCTCCACCCAGCGACGATGCCGATGTGACCAGGTTGCGCTACGCCCATGCCGAGCAGACCGCACTGGGAGTCTGCCCCTGCTATGGTTACCGGAACTTTTTTTTTGAAATTAAGATCCAGGGCTACTTCAGACTTAACATGGCCAATAATATCGGCAGCATTCGCAAGCCTATTCGCGTGTTCAAGCAGATCTAGTTCTCCTAACAGCTGGTTACACCAGTGGCGACCGTCGATGTCTAGCAGACCAGCCTCGCCAGCCAGTGTTATTTCGTTAGTGAAAACGCCGGTGAGTCGCCACGCTATCCAGTCAGCCAGCGTTAAAACGTTGGCTATCTTAGCGTAGGCGTCTGGCCGTTGTTTCTGAAACCAGCGCATCTTGGCTGGCGTAAAAAGAAAAGAGGGGAGATGCCCGGTTACCGCATATACCTGTTCACGGTGGGATTCGTCTATCGCGGCTCCTTCGAATACCGCCCGTAGGTCCATATTGGGGCCAGCGTATATTTCTTCGCCCTCGCTGTCCACAAAAACAACGGCCTGCCGCTGACTGGTAACAGTTACACACGCTACGGCTCCCACATAGGCAGGCGCATCGTCGACGCATTGCTTGATGGCTTTGGCTATAGCATGCCACAACAATCGGGGGTCAAAGGCCTTGGCCATCGAAGAGGCGTCAGGTTCGTCCAAGTACGGCCACTCAGCGGCAGTCGTGGAGACTATTGAACCTTCGCTATCGAACAGGTAGCAGCGCAACCTGCTGGAGCCAGCGTCAATCACAAGGACTGGTCCGTCGCTCACTTTCTCAAGCCCTCTTCGACTTCCAGACATCAGGGTTAACCAGATTTACTGGTCTTTCTTCGTTCAGGAAGCGAATAATATCGTCCGCCATCATGCGGGAGTGGCGTTCGACTGTCTCCTCAGTTGCACCGCCGACGTGGGGAGTGAGTACAACGTTTTCCAGGGACAGTAGCGGGCTCTGTGGCGAAATGGGATGCGACTCGAAAACGTCAAGGGCAGCACCAGCTATACGCTTTCGCTTTAAGGCATCCACAAGAGCATCGCCTTCGAATACACCTGCTTCAGAAGCGCTAACTAGAAAAGCCGTTGACTTCATCATTCCAATGCGCTCTGAATTCAGCATTCCCTCATTCTCCTGGGTTAGCGGCACATGCACATTTACGAAGTCTGAACTGATCAATAGTTCGTCAAGCTCAACTCTACGAATTCCACCCGAAACAGCATTGGCATAAGGGTCGTATCCCATCACGTTCATTCCAAAAGCATGGCATATTTCCGCGACAATGAGGCCGATCGCGCCCAGACCGATAA
>CAJWRP010000043.1 GCA_913046025.1 uncultured Chloroflexota bacterium | reverse complement strand
GCTGTGGCTGGCTCAGTTTTGGGAATTCAACCTTTCGACCAGCCTAATGTGCAGCAGGCCAAAGACATGACGGACAAGGTTCTGTCAGACTACCGGTCCAGCGGCGTAAAACCGGAGCTAGAGGATCTTGGATCGCTCCGAGAGATGCTCTCCCAGGCAAAGCCCGGTGATTACCTTGCCATAATGGCCTACGTCGAGCAGACCTATGAGACCGACGCTGCATTTTACTCGCTTCGAGCAGCGATAATGCAGCGATACAGGATAACCACAACTCTCGGTTACGGACCCAGGTTTCTGCATTCCACGGGGCAGCTACATAAAGGCGGGCCTGACACAGGCCTCTTCATGCAAATTACTGCACCTCGTGAAGAAGATATCGCAATACCAGGTTTTGATTTCAGTTTCGGTGTGCTGGCAGACGCGCAGGCATCAGGCGATCTAGCTGCTCTTGTAGCTCAGGGTCGTCGCGCCGCCAGAGTGGCTGGGAGCCTAGACGTAGTCGCGACCATTAGACGGCTGGTGGAGACGATGGCTAAATAGACGACCTTTGCATTCATTACTTCGGTTGTCCGGTTTACCGAAATAGTCCCGCCCGTCCATTCAGGGGACCCACTGCGACACTAGGTGCGAAGCTGGGACATTTATCCCATTGAGATGAACTAGAGGGTTATGGAACATGGGATGGTCGGTCTTGGACGCATGGGCGTTAATATGGCCCAACGCCTGTTTAATGGCGGCCACAAGATCGTAGACTTCGATTCCAGCGAAGAAGCCCGCCATGGTGTGGTCAGTTCAGGCGGAGAAACCCTCGCCTCGTTGGCTGATCTCGTTTCTAGACTCTCGTCGCCCAGGGCCGCCTGGGTAATGGTGGCCACCGGTGAAATCACGGAATCGACTATCAATGAGCTCACCGATCTGCTGATGCCTGGAGATACAGTGTTAGACGGAGGCAACGCCAACTACAAGGATAGTATTGGCCGCTCTGCGGCTCTGAAGGTAAAAGGCCTGTCCTTCATAGACGTTGGCACCAACGGGGGAATATGGGGATTGGCCGAAGGCTATAGCTAGATGGTAGGCGGTGATACGGAGAGGCTTGACCTATTTTCCAGACTCTGGCTCCTTCTGCCGACAAGGGCTACGGCCACGTTGGCCCCGCTGGAGAAGGTCACTTTGTTAGGATGGTTCATAACGTCGTGGAATGTGGTCTGATGGAGGCCTACGCCGAAGGCTTTGAGCTCATGCAGGCCAAGGGAGAACTTGACCTCGACCTCGCTCCGATATCGCAGATTTGGCGGCACGAAAGCGTTGTTCGCTCCTGGTTTCTGGACCTAACAGCTGCTGCCCTTGAAGAGGATGCGAATCTTGAAAGTCTGCAAGCCTACGTGGATGATTCTGGCGAAGGACGCTGGACTGTAAATGAGTCGATAGAATTAGGGATACGGATCCCTGTCATAACCCTATCGCTATCGCTGCAGGCACGCTTTAGGTCCAGGCAGCACCTTTTGGTGTAAAATTATTGACGGCGATGAGAAATCAGTTTGGAGGGCACACCGTAAAGAAGACAGAGTGACTTATAATGCAAGGTGGCTTGATACTCACCATTATGAGCCTTCGTTCATACTCGAAGAGCACCAGACCCGCGTTTAAGGAACGTATTTATTTGATTATCGATGCTCTATAAGGGCATCCTAATAAGCAAACAACAATGTTATCGTGGTAGAAGCAGTATTCAAGAGCGCCGACAATTGTGTCTAGAAATCCCTCAGCGAAGCGGCAACCTTGTTGTCCCAGTGACGTTGTATTAGAAGACAACATTCTCAGGAGATGATTAATGAATCAACTGCCGAAGCGCACTAGGAATCCAATGCAGTGGGTTCTGATAGGCGGTGCGTTACTGCTATTAATGCTGTTTTTCGCTGCACCCCGAGGTTCAGTCGGTGAGGAGGTCGAAATTAGCAGAGTTGGCCAGTTGGTCGCATCTGGGGAGATCCGGAGCATAGAGGTGACCGGCGATGAACTGCTTATCACAACGGCTACGGGCGGTCAGTTGACTTCCATAAAGGAGCCTGGCATCAGCGTGCTGGAGATCCTGGAGGCCCAGGGTGTCAACGCTTCGAACGCAGGAATTGACGTCCTTGTGAACTCCCAGGGGACCTCGATAGGAACAATTATATTTTCTCTACTACCCATTCTGGTTATCGGTGGACTTCTGTTTTTCATGATGCGCCGGTCCCAGGGTGGAATAAATCAGGCCATGATGATCGGACGCTCCAAAGCGCGAGAAGTCACGGAAAGTCCTGAAGTGCGTTTCGATGATGTCGCAGGCGTGGATGAGGCAAAACAGGAGTTGATGGAGATCGTCGAATTTCTACAAACCCCTGAAAAGTTTACCAAGCTAGGTGCCAAGATACCCAAAGGTGTTCTCATGGTTGGCCTTCCAGGCACCGGCAAGACCCTGATTAGCAGGGCTGTTGCTGGTGAGGCGGGTGTCCCATTCTTTAATACTAGCGGCAGCGAGTTCGTGGAAATGTTTGTCGGCGTGGGCGCCAGCCGAGTTCGAGACCTTTTCAACAAAGCAAAGCAAAACGCACCATCAGTTATTTTCATTGATGAGATAGATGCTATTGGCAGACACAGGGGATCTGGCGTTGGCGGAGGCCACGACGAACGTGAGCAGACGCTGAACCAGATTCTCGTGGAAATGGACGGGTTTGACATAAACACCAACGTCATCGTCATAGCCGCCACTAACAGGCCTGACGTACTAGATCCCGCCCTGATTCGCCCTGGGAGGTTTGACAGGCAGGTCGTTATCGATCCTCCAGACGTGCGTGGCAGAGAAGCTATTCTCGGCGTGCATATGAAAGGCAAGCCGGTTGCAGCTGATCTGGACATGAAGACCCTGGCCAAGGAAACGGCGGGATTTACCGGGGCCGACCTGGCTAATCTAGTGAACGAAGCGGCCATTATGGCAGCTAGGCAAAGCAAGACCACTATCGACTATGCTGAGTTCGAAGAGGCAGTGGACAGGGTTGTGGCTGGACCGGCCCGCAAGAGCCGCAAGGTCAGCGAGCGGGAAAAGAAGCTGGTTGCTTACCACGAGGCAGGCCACGCGCTTGTTGCTGCACAACTGCCGGATGCGGACCCTGTGCACAAGGTCACGATAGTGGCCAGAGGCGCGACTGGCGGGCACACACGAATGTTACCCGAAGAAGAGCGCAACTTATGGTCTAAAGGTCAATTCGAGGCCATGCTGGCAGTCATGATGGGTGGTCACGCCGCAGAAGAGATCGTTTTCGGCGATGTCACAACCGGTGCATCAAACGACCTGGAAAAGGCTACGGACGTCGCTCGCAAGATGGTGACCGAGTTCGGCATGAGTAGCGAACTGGGGCCGAGGACCTTCTCTGGGGGGCAACAGGGACAGGTGTTCATGGGAGGGGCATTGGGGCAGAGGCAGAGCCACAGCGATGCGGTAGCCAAGAAGATCGACACGGAGATATCTTCACTTCTTGGGTCTGCCCGAGCCAAAGCACAGGGCGTTATTGAGGCAAACATGGACCGCTTGCAGCGTCTGGCCGACAAGCTTATCGTGCAGGAGACTCTACAGGGTAGTGAACTTCAGGAGATGCTCACGGGTAATTTCCCTGGAGGAACACAATCGGCGGTTTAAGTCTGAACAATGTCGGGTTCTTAATCAGAGAAGACGAAAAAAACGCTTGCGACTTATTTTGCAGGCGTCCTTTTTTGTGTATTTATTCTGGCTTAGAGGTCTTCCTACCGCTAACTACTGAGGGGTCAACTCCGCAAATACTCCCTCCCAAGAATCGCGTCCCCGTCCATAACCGTCCCTATAGGTAATGATGCCATTGCCGTCGACCGCGACCTTAGACGACTGGGACAAAATTCTGAATTTGCTAAGCATGTGTTGATCAGGAACAGTCATCGGCCATGGGTACTCGAACTCCTCTCGGTAGCCTTCCAAGTACTCCAGAGTTTCAGATGGGTCTGTTCTTACCAGGTACATGGGGACGCTTTCAGCGAAGTCCGGGTGTATCTCTTTTAAGCGCTGTAACTCAACGTGGCAAGATCGTCACCAGGACGCGGTGAAAAACAGGAACACCGGTCTGCCTTCAGAAATAAGGTTCTGCGCCGAGAAGGTAGTACCGTCCACCAGGGTTAGCTGGAAGTCTGGGACTCGTTCACCGACGGAATAGCCGATTGGCGCTTGGGACACGAGGTCTGCTTGCGTCATGGCCGGTGCCACAGTCGGCGGTATCTCGAGTGCCGCTAAGGTTAGTGCGGGGCTAGTCGGTGGCGATGACTCGATAGTATTAGGCTTTACTGCAGGGCTTGCCGGCGAGGAATTTGGCGCCGCAGCCGAAAGCGTGTTCCCGTTTGTAACAGCGGTGGATTTAGGTTCTATGGTTGCCGATTGGCTGCAAGCAAATGCAAGCACAAGCGTGCCAATGAGAATACCTACGTGCCCTCTCGTTAATAAATGCACCTGTTGTTCCGTTCTCCTGTGGTTGCGCTTTGTTCGTTTTCAGATTAAACCTGTAGGATAGATGTCATCAAATGGCACTTTGCAAATTAGACTCAAGTGAATTCTCCAAAACGCGTCCTGATTGGACCATGTGGTGAGGACCCTGATAATCCTACAAGCAAGTCTATTCAGGCCTGGAACCAAGGGTAACCTCTATCTCTACTCGCTCGCCGCCATCCCGGACGACGTCAAGAATGATGGTATCGCCGGGGCGGGCGTTTTCGATCAGGTAAATGATCAGGCCGTCCATGTCGGCGATGGCAATTTCGTCAATGGAGACGATGACGTCTCCACCGGCTGGAATGAGCCCGCGATCAACCTCTTGAGTTCGATCGCTGCCACGCAGGCCACCCTTCTCCGCTGGTCCACCAGGTGCTAGGTCTATGACCTGAGCACCTCGGACATCTGTATTGATGTCCATTGCCTCAGCTACCTCTTTTCGGAGGTCAGAACCACTAATGCCCAGCCAAGCGTAGATAAACTTTCCATCCTCGATTAATACTGGGATTACCTGTTTGGCGGTGTTGACAGGGACCGCGAAGCCAATCCCAGTACTGGCGCCGGTTCTGCTGATGATCTGGGTATTGATGCCAATGACCTGGCCTTTTCGATTCAGCAAAGGCCCTCCAGAATTGCCTGGGTTAATTGGGGCGTCGGTTTGGATGACCTTGGGAACAGAAAAGCGGGTATTACCACTTCGTATCGTCCGACCGATGGCGCTGACGATGCCCGTTGTGGTTGTGAACTCCTGTCCAAACGGGTTGCCTATCGCTATAGCGACCTGCCCGACTCGAACGTCGTTGCTGTCGCCAAGGGCAACAGGTGTAAGCATGTCTTCGGGGAAGTCCACTTTTATAACTGCGAGGTCTGAATCAGGATCTTCACCCACGACAACGCCCTCGACCTCCGTGCCGTTGGCGAACTTAATGCTCACGGTGTCGGCGTTCGCTACGACGTGCTGATTGGTCACGATGTAGCCCTTGTCGCTCCACACAAAGCCAGAACCCTCACCCTGTCTAAAGAAAAAATCAGGTTCGTCTGGACTGGGAAGTGGAGAATTCTCAAAGGGTGATGGAAATCCAGAGTCTGGCGGCTCGTTGTCGGCGGCTATTTTTTGAGTTACACGGATTTGTACCACAGATGGCAGGACATCATCATGTACTTTGCCGATGACCTCTTCGAAGGCCGCCACGATTGCATCGGCGTCTAGCTGCATCTGTTGCAACTGAGCGGAGCCTGAATTGTCAGGTACAGCCTGTTGTGACCCTAATGCTGGCTTAGCCGGCTCGTTGGAGTCAGTGGTTGAAGTTGGCTCGGTTGCTTCAACTGCCAGTAAGGTCTGAATAGGGGCTGCTGAACCTGCAGGAGTGGATACTTGCTCCAATTGGATAATTGGTGTAGGCCCTTCAGACGGCGCGTTAGCCACTGGCACACTGCAGGCAAGAGCTAATACCAAAACCGCAGGCATGAGCAAGCCGAGAATTTTCTTTCGTTCGATTCTCAATAAATCCATATCACCTTATCCCAACCCAGAAATTGCCGTAATGTTCTAAAGAGGTTGTCGCGATGCCGCCCAGCCCTTTCTATTTAAACGCGTCATTCGGAAACAGGGTAGTGTTTTGGCTGCAATCTTCGATGACGCCGGTGATATACGTTCGATGCTGCTTTGCTGGACGAGATGTCAGGGATCGTGAATTAGTCTGCTATTGAAGCTATCCAGACCATTTCTGTGCTGGCTTCGTCAAACTCCGAGCCCTCAAAATCGCCGAACATCTCCTTGACTCGGAAGCCACAGGTATTCAGCAGGTGGTGCATCTCCCAACGGAAGACGTTTCGCAACTGGAAGTCGCGGTACATCTTCCGTACGACCACTGCGTTATTATCCAGTTCCTCAACCGTGGTGCGAATGTTCATAATCTGGCTGTGGCTATCGAATGCCGTCTGGTTCCACAGAACGTATTGAATTCCCGATTCCGGATCGATCACGTCTCTGAAGTGGTAAGCAATGTCGAAAGGCTGGGCCATCATATCTACGTCCGGCACGAAAATATTGAAAATCAGCCTGCCATCCGGCGCGAGATGCTTCTTGATGCAGTCCAGGGCACTTATTTCATCCTGCACGGATAGCAGGGCCTGGAATCCTCTAAATGGAATGATTATCAGTCCGAACTTCTCATTAAGGTCAAAGTCCGTCATGTCGCCGTGTACCAGCCTGACATGATCTTGACTGCCAATGGACTCTGTCTTATTTATCGCAACATTCAGCATTGCTTGAGAGAAGTCCAGGCCTGTAATCGGGATGCCAGCCTCTGCTATAGGTATCGTTACTCTGCCGGTGCCGCAGCCTAGTTCGAGAACAGGGCCTTTGGATGCTATGGCCTCGTTAACGTAAAAGGGAATGTCTTCTCTGACGTAGGAGTAAACGGAGTCGTAGATTGCGGGCCATAAGTCGTACTGATGGGAATCCATGCTCTAACTAGGCGCTAGCCAGCTCTTGCAGAGCCAGACGCACTCGGTCTTCTACAGAAGTGGGCTCTCCGTTGCTGTTGACGTTTGTTAGGGCCTGACGGGCCTCAACTGCCGTATAACCAAGAGAAGTTAGTGCGTCCAATGCGTCATCCCCTACGGTAGATGCCGTTGCCATCATCAAAGTGCCGTCGAGCTTGCCCTTCATCTCCAGCACGATACGGCTGGCCGTTTTGTTGCCTACACCGGACACACTTGTGAACGCTTTGATGTCGCTGCCTTCAACGGCAGCGGCTAGCGATGCAGGGGAGAAGGTCGAGAGTATGTGTAATGCGACGCGAGGCCCCACTCCATTGATGCCGATTAGCTTCTCGAATGTCTGCCGCGCCTCGAAAGTTGGGAAGCCGTACAGGTTCAGGCTATCCTCCCGTACTTGGAGGGATGTGTGAAACTGCACCAGCTCGCCGTTTGGACCCAGCCTTTCGATTGATGAACCTGGCACGTTGATTCGGAAGGTAACACCCCCCACAGCAACGTCTGCCCAGTCCGGACCTTTGCCTTCTAGCTTGCCTCTGACGGAAGAAATTAATGAAGAGACCAATTTATTCAGCCTACCTGGTTAAGATCAAGGTTAGATCGAAAAAAACTCAGTCACGAAAGGACAATTCCTGTACGCGGCTGGCGTTGATATGGCAGATGGCCACAGCCAGGGCATCCGCAGCATCGGATGATACCGGTGCCTCTGAGAGCCTTAGCAGTATCTGTACCATCTCCTGCACCTGTTCTTTTGAGCTTCCCCCATGGTCGGTCACCGCCTGTTTCACTTCGCTAGGGGAGTATGTGGAAATAAGCAGCCCTCTTTGGGTTGCCGCGAGCATGGCGATGGCCTGTGCCTGTCCTATTGCCATGGCAGAGCGCACGTTGCGTGCCACGAAGGGCTGTTCTATTGCTGCGACGCCTGGCTTCCAGGTGTCAATGCACTGCAAAACCCCTTCGTAAAGGAGGTGAAGGCGGTCAGCCAAGGACAGAGACTTCTTGGCCTTCAGCACATCCATATGGGCCATATGTAGGTCTGTACCTTCAGTATCCACCAGGCCAATGCCCATGAAATACGTTCCTGGGTCTATCCCTAAGACACGCATCCTAGATTAACCTTCCCCTTGATATGCTTCCAGGGCCTCGTCGGGGAAGTCTGCGTTGGAGTAGACTCTCTGGACGTCTTCCAGGTCTTCCAGGAGGTCCAGCAGACGAAGCGCTTGCATGGCTGTCTTCTGGTCCAATGCAATGGTATTTGTCGGAATCATGGAGAGCTCAGACGATACTATGTTCGCGTCGTTTTCAGAGAGAGTGCTACGAATGTCTTCCAAAACGTCTGGTGGTGAAAAAATCTGCAAGGTGGAGTCGAAGGAGTCGAAGTCCTCTGCTCCGGCATCAATGGCGACCAGGGTGTACTCTTCCGCCGCTTCCTCGTCTGCGTTTATCACAACAACGCCCTTCTGCTCGAACTGCCACGCCACTGCGCCGGACTGGGCCAGGTTACCCCCAGCCTTGGTCAGTGTGGAACGAACGTCAGAGACCGTCCTGTTCTTGTTATCGCTAAGGGTCTCCAGGATGATGGCAATGCCACCGGGCCCGTAGCCTTCGTAAGTGAACTCAACCATCTGTTCGGCATCTCCACCCTCGCCTGTGCCGCGCTTGATGGCCCGATCGATATTGTCGTTGGGCATATTAGCGTCACGGCCTTTTTGGACAGCCATGCGCAGCCTTATGTTCATGCCGGTGTCGGCACCACCCTGGCGCGAAGCGATAATGATTTCCCTCGCCAGCTTTGTGAACAGCTTGCCTCTGCGGGCATCTGTGATGGCTTTCGCATGCTTGATGGTCGACCATTTTGAGTGACCTGACATGACAAACACCTACTTTATTTACGATTCACAGAGCTGAGATTTTACCTCTGCTGGATTCAATAATATCATGTGCTAAAAAAATTGGTCAAACGGCTCATAAACACATTTTGAACGGATAGATGGTCGAGTGACAACACCATCCACCTGAATCTCAAATCGTCAAATTTGCGGGCCTTCAAATAATAGCCGGTGACTTGCTGCGAAAGGGGCGTATCTGAACAGACGGCCGTTAGGAATGCCCATTTAGTACAGGCATTTCTACATATGGAGCCATATTGGGCTTTGCCCAGCCTAGGGCATCTAATATGCGCATAACTTAGAGCTCATAGGTAGTACTTGATGTAATAGGAGATTAGACGGTATTCTAACGGCGGTTTGAACGCAAATTTCCTTATTTGGCAAATTATCTCCCTTCTTACCAAGTGCCTTTTGGTGCGGCGGATTCCATATGCACGGACATTCATTGCAATGGGATCGTTAACATGATTGCTAAATTTAAGGAATATATGATTCCTTCTAGTAATACGTATCTTCAGTACTATGTAACCACTAGCGCCTATAGACAGGTATTTACGAGCCTGATGTGGTTGACATAGGGATGCGCGACCGTGTATACCATCGCAATGGGGATTAGAACCGCTGTAGGCTAAATTTTGTAGGAGGAGGTACGGTACTAATGGTAACCCTACGAAAGAGTGACATGGCAGGACGTGTCGCTTCAAAATTGAAGGGCTCCAAGGCCCAGGGCGAGGCGTCATTAAACGCCGTTTTGGATAGTATTCAGGACGCACTGTCATCGGGCGACAGGGTTGTTCTAACTGGCTTCGGCTCATTTGAAGTCAGGCAGGTTAAGGCCAGGAAAGTCCGTCCCATCAGGGGTGGTCAGGCTGGCAATTTGATTACAGTTCCAGCGCATAAGCGTGTGGGATTCACAGCAGGTGCGGAGCTTAGCAAGGCCGCCAGCTAGATACTCAAAGTTCAGTAAAGCAGAACAAGATTAAATAGGGTGGGCCTAATTGGGCTCACCCTATTTAATTGGCATCGAATCCAAACGGGTTTCGTACACCTGTTCGGAAATGGCCATTAAATGTACTAAATGATATATTGACTAAGGCGCACGAATGTTCTAAATTAATTCGACTCAAGTTACGGAACACTGGAATTGCTATTAAAACACACAGAGGAGTTGGAGAATGGAACAACGTATAGAACGCTTTGAACCGGTAAATCAGTCGAGCAGGGTATTGCGTCTGAAGTCTTGCTCGAGATGTGGGGGAGACATGCACGGGGGTCTAGACATCTACGGAGAGTTCGACAC
>CAJWRP010000042.1 GCA_913046025.1 uncultured Chloroflexota bacterium | reverse complement strand
AATCGTCTGACAACCATTCGGCGCCTGCGCCGCCCCGGGACGCGGTGCCGGTCGCCGGCAGCGGGACGGGTTTCCTCACCGGGGTCGACGCCCAGCCCGTGGTCGGCGCCGCGGCCGACGCCGGGGCGGTCGTCGCGCTGCAACGCAAGCCCGGGGACTGGGTGGTCCAGGGCACCCCGGTGGCGCTGGTGTGGGCGGAACTAAAGGCGCTATAGCAGGCACTCGCGTCGCAGCGGTCAGCGATGGCGATATGTTGGGCGTCTCTGCGAAATCAGTTTCTGGTGTGCCAATTTCACTGCTGCAGGACAGAACAAGGGCAACCAAGGTGATCGTGCCAATTGCGAATGTTCGAATCATGTCTCTACACTCCCAATACCCACTTAGGCCCGTACATGATCTTGTAAGCCTACAAATTTCCTTTGACGAGGCTCATAACACCTATGTAGAATAGCTGTGGCCGATAATTGCGCTGTCACGATGCCCACGTCGCCATTAGTTTACCGCAGCCGATTTGAATCCCAAACTCTATTCCACGCAACTTGCGAACATGCGTTTCGTTGACTTAGAATTAAGGTATCGATAGCATAGCCGACGCATATTCCGACAGGCAAACTACGTGAGATACGCCGAGATAGCAGTTGACGCCCCCACAGGCCCAGAAAGGACCTTCAGTTACTCCATACCTGAAGGTCTTCAAATACAGCCCGGCCACCTGGTTAAGGTCCCCTTCGGGCCTCGCAGCCTGCAAGGCATCGTCATGTCAATATCGGATGTTCCACAGGTGGCTGAGACTCGTTACATCTACGACGTTGCCTTCGAGCATCCCGTTATAGACGAGGCCCGCTTAAAGTTAGCGGTCTGGACCAGTAAGTACTACGTCTGCTCCCTATTCGAAGCAATATCGCCCATGTTACCCCAAGGTGGTCGTGTTCGTGGCAATACCCTACTTTCGCTGTCGGAGCATGCAGAAAACGCCGGTGCTGCTTCAACGCCATTCCAGAGCCGGGTCTTGACCTACCTCCAAAAGAGATCACGGGTCAGCCAGGAACAGCTTGTGAGGGTAATGGGCGACGGAGCCAGAACCGCAGTGTCCGCTCTGGAGCGTAGAGGTGTGCTAACTCGTCATACAGGGCCTCTGGAACCGGGCATTAAAGCCAAGTTTCGCCACATGGTATCGCTCTCACCTGATGCCTGCAGTGACGTTCTTCGGTGGCTAAAGGAACCGAGCAACAAGGCCCACCGCCAAATGGAACTGGCCCATGCCCTGCTGGCCTGCTCGGGGCCTACAGACATAGCTGCAGTCCGCAAGCAGTACGGTCCAGCCTCCGTGAAGGCATTGATGAACCGAGGCTGGCTGGAACAGAAGGCAGTTCAGATAGACCGGGACCCACTTGAAGGCAGGACCTTCCCAAAAGCATTACCAATTACTCTCATGCAGCAGCAGAGCGATATAACCAAAGATATTCGCCAGTCTCTGGAACAGACGTCAGGTCGACCAGACACGTACCTGCTGCAAGGCGTTACGGGCAGCGGCAAGACGGAGGTATATCTCGACGCCGTGGAGCATTGCCTGTCTCTGGGAAAGCGCGCCATAGTCTTAGTGCCAGAGATTGCCTTAACCTACCAGACAATAGAGCGATTCGCCTCCCGATTCCTGGATAATGTGGCGGTGTTGCATAGCGGCCTCACCCAGGGCGAGCGCTTCGATCAGTGGTGGAAGGTGCGCAACGGCAGGTACGGTGTGGTCGTAGGCTCCCGCGGTGCTGTCTTCGCCCCTCAGCCAGACCTTGGCCTCATCGTCATCGACGAAGAGCATGAGTGGACTTATAAGCAGCAGGACGCCGTACCACGATACCACGCCAGAGAGGTTGCCACCGCAATATGCCGTTTGACCGATGCAACCCTACTTTTAGGCAGCGCATCGCCTGACCTGTCCTCCTACCATAGAGGACGCCGAGGTGCCTATAAGCTCCGTCTCTTGACTGATCGAGTGGGCTCAAATGAGGATGCTTCCGAATTGACAAAGGGAGCACCATCTGCAATTCCACTGGCGTCAGTGCAGATAGTCGACATGCGCGCGGAGCTTCGCGAAGGGAATCGCGACATATTCAGCAGGCCACTTATTGAGGCGATGGACGAGTGCATGGACTCAGGGCAGCAGATGATGCTCTTCATCAATCGCCGGGGATCTTCAGCCTACCTTCAGTGTCGCAACTGCGGTTTCAGTCTGCGTTGTCGAAGCTGTAATGTACCCATGACATTCCACAAGAGGGCCAAGCGACTGCTGTGCCACTACTGCGGCACTAGGCGCATTCCCCCTGACCAGTGTCCTCAGTGCCTCAGTTTCAGAATGAGCTACTACGGAGTCGGCACCGAAGGAATCGCTGAACGTCTGGCCGCACAATTTCCCGACGTCGAGGTGCTGCGATGGGACAGAGACACCGCCAAAACTCCCAAAGGCCACGAGGATATTCTAACCAGATTTAGGTCGGGCAAAGCTCGCATTCTGGTTGGCACGCAGATGATCGCAAAAGGGTTACATTTCCCGTCCGTTACGCTGGTTGGGGTGGTCTCCGCTGATGTAGGGTTAAACGTGCCGGAATATCGCTCTGGAGAAAGAACGTTTCAACTGCTTTGTCAGGTAGCAGGTCGCGCGGGCCGGGGCGACCTAGAGGGCAAGGTTATTATACAGACCTACCAGCCAGACAACTACGCCATTAAGGCCGCAGCCTCCCAGGACTACCAAGGCTTCTACGACGAAGAAATGGCGTTCCGACGGGACCAGTCGCAACCGCCCTACAGCAGGCTGATACAGCTAATGTACGCAGGCACCAACCTAGCAAAAGTCGAGGGAGAAGCTGTACGCTTTTCTGAAGAGCTTCAGTTGGCACAGGAGCAGTGGGGCTTGTCAGATACCGACGTGGTAGGACCCGCGCCAGCCTGGCCTGCCATGTTAAGAGGGCATCACAGATGGCACATAATATTGCGCGGCCCCAACCCCAGATCCCTCTTGGACAAGATCACTTTACGAAAGGGTTGGGCAATCGATATTGACCCGGTCTCGGTGACGTGATTTCTAATAGCCCTTACAAATAAAAAGGGACAGGGCTTCATGCCCCGTCCCTTATCTTAGACTTTGTAAAGTAACTACAGGTTGAATTGCGGGTCCATGTAGTTCTTTTCCTTGGCGTATACCTGGAGTCGGCCCCTGGTGCTATCAGTGATGATAAGATTGTCGTCATCGTCGATGACAATACCAACAGGTCGATTGAACAGCCCGAGCTTGGACTTGTCCTTTACTCTGCGATAAGCCTTCATGGCGTCCGGGTTAGCGTCAATGACTTCGGCGGCCCACTTGGAGAACTCCACCGCGTCGCCAGCAAGCTGGGTTATGACCGTGCCGTCAGCCTCGAATATCTTGATGAGCTTATTGCCCCAGTCAGAAACATAGACATCGCCTTCGCTGTCCACAGCAACATCTGCTGGATGGTCCATAGCACCACCCGGTCCACCGGACTCTTCACCGAAGGTTACCAGGTGGGTGCCGTCGGGCGAGAACTTCTGCGCTCGATTGTTTCCCCAGTCAGCAACGTAAATGTCACCAGCGGAGTCAACACAGATTCCCCATGGCCTATTCAACTGGCCTGGACCACTGCCTTCGCTACCAAATGCAGAAATAAAGTTTCCGGACTTGGTAAACTTCTTAACCTGTCCAGTGGCGGCTTCTACGACCAAAAGGTTTTCGTCGCCGTCGAAAGCAATACCAGAAGGGCTCTGAAGCCCGCCTTCGCCATCCCACTCGCTGGCCAACAGCCCATCGGTATCGAAGATCTTGATAACCTTCTCATACTCGTCTGAGCAGTAGACGTTGCCGTCGCTATCCACAGCCAAGCTTCCAGGGAAAGTTAGCTGCTCACGGCCAAAGTCCCCAATGAACCGCTCGTCCATGGTTACTTTACCGATTCGCTTGTTAGGAGCAACAACACCACCGGCACCGTCGTTGCCTCGGCTCAATACGTAAAGTACTCCATCGGGGGCTACAGCTACGTCTGTAGGCTGGGTAAACCCATTGCCCGCCGCCGCGTTCCTCCCGATGGTATGACTATAGTTCCAGGTGCGACCCGCTACAGTCGTTGTTAACATCATTCCACCTCTAAATTCTGGATATAGGCACCCGCCGACTAAGCGGGCGCCTGTTGTTCGTAATTACTTTTGAGTCGCTAAGACCTATGACCTTACACTTTGATGAATTTTGGCTGCTCGAACTGACCGTTAACAATTCCAGGAGCATCCATTTCCATCCAATCTTCTAGAATGGTGGAGTAAACACCGCGGTAATCCAGGTTCGGTATCATGTCGCCCTGCTCTAGGGCATCGGCACGCGTCTCTGGGTACTCGCTGTAGAATCCACCCTTCACCCGGGGGCCCAAGGCGAATGCAACACCAGCTGCTCCGTGATCAGTTCCGGAGCCGTTGTCACGAACTCGGCGGCCGAACTCGGAGAACATGAACATTACTACGTTCTCATCGGCATTGTGCTCGCGAAGGTCGTCCCAGAAGTCTGCGACCGCCTCTGAAACCTCCGACCACAGTTGCGCGTGGATTGCTGCCTGCGCGGCGTGGGTGTCAAAGCTGCCGTGGCTTGTGTAGAACACTCGCGTGCCTACATCAGCAGTGTGGATCATGGCGATGTCCTTTAGCTTGTGAGCTATTTGGCTGTTGCCGTACTCCACACTAGATTTGTACTTTTGAGGGGCTACTTTCAGAATATCGGCGCCCTTGAGTGCATCCAGTCCAGTCTGACCAAGATACTCCATGACCTGTCCAGACCCAACCGCGGGGCCGTACATGTTTGCGAACCTCTCCAGGATCTGAAGCCTCTGCTGCTGCTGCTCAATATTAGTGAGCAGGCCATAGTTGGCAAGGTCGGCAACAGAAGCGACGGAGACGCCCGGTGCAACCAGTGCTCGAGGAAGCGCCATGTCTACGTTAACACCGGTTACTGGGTTCTCGCCATTCGGATCGATATTCTTAAGCGCTCGGCCAAGCCAGCCCTCAGTCCCAACTGTGTCCGGCTCGCATGTGTGCCAGATGTCCATGGAACGAAAATGAGACCTGGGTGAGTTCGCATAGCCAATACCATGAATGATGGCCATGTCGCCGCTCTCGAAAATGTCCTTCATAGGGCCCATCGCTGGATGCATACCTAGCTTATCATCCAGCTTTATGACTCGCTCTTCAGGAATCTGAAGCGTCTTTCGGTTGTCGTAATAGTTCGAGTCGGTGTACGGAATAATCGTGTTGAAGTAGTCGTTACCACCAGTCAACTGAAGTACAACTATGACCGGGGGCTTCTTGTTTACCGTTGTCATTCATTCCTCCTTGTTAGGTCATTGGATCTGGCTGCTATAAATGAGCCAAGCCCAATTTGTCCATCCGAATTGCTTAGCCGAACTGGTACTCTCTGGTGGCTCCAATCAGAGCTAACATGTCGCCTGTTCGTCGGGCGGAATCCTCGGGGTTGCCTTCCCAGTTGACATCGCCCTCGGTCCGCGCCTGCGAGATCAGCTCCTGGCGGGTATTATCCGACACAGGAAGAGGACCCATCTGATCCAGGCACTGCTCAACGAAATCTGCAGGAGACATTACTGGTCCATTGGAGCCCGAGATGCGCTCAACGATTCGCTTTACGCCAGGAAGGCTGGTGTCGCTGACCCGATCTGCGACGAAGTTGACACGCTTCACAAGGGAACCGCTGTTGATCCACTCGTGGCCCGTATGCCAGCCTTCAACGCTAGGTGGATCCAAGATTTCTTGGCCCATGTAACCGGGCTCACGCGCCATGGATTCAAGTCGGGGATCAGGGCCTTTCAGGTCGCCTGTCATCCTGAGAGTGCCAACCACAACCTCGACAGGGTTCCTGACCTTCTTGTACGCGGCCTCTTTGAAGAAGTCCGAGTTAAACATAAGGCGTAGAACAGGCAGAATCTCATAGTTGTTGTCCACGAGAGTCTTTGCCATAAGTTCAACCGCAGCAGGATTCTTGGGAGGATCGATATGCCACGCTGGCACCTGTTCCTCGTCTTCTACGAAGAAGTTATACAGGTGTCGGGCAATGAACTTGGCGCAGGCTGGCTGCTTCAAGATAATGTCGATGATGTCCTCGCCGTTGAAGTTGCCGACTTCACCAAGGAAGGTCTTTTCGGTGTCGTCGTGGTCTTCAGGGCGATACTCGAACGTCCAGGCATGTCGTCCGTATGGGAACCGAGGCATTTTGGCACCGATGGTCCATCCGGTGAATGCCCTTGAGCACTCGAAAACGTCCTTCTCGGTGTAGTTGCCCTGACCTAGAGTAAATAGCTCTAGAAGCTCTCGTCCCCAGTTCTCGTTAGGGGCAGCTTTGTGGTTCTCGTTATTGTCCAGCCAGTAAATCATCGCAGGGTCGCTGGCAAGCTTTACAAGAAGGGTCCTGTAGTTGCCCATGCCCTCGTCGCGGAACATCTGGATCTGGTCGAGAAGATGGTTGCAGTTGTCTACCTTGGCGTTGCCGGTAGCAAACACATGATGCCAAAACAGAGCAACCTTCTCCTGAAGTGGTCGCTTGGTATTCACCATCCAGTAAAGCCAGTTGGCCTGACCTGGAATTGCGGCTCCACCAGGCACCTCAGTAATAGGGTGATATCGATAGAGAGTATAGTCGTCAACAGGCTCTTGGCTCTCGTAGTCGAGAAGCTTCTCAACAGTGGCCTCGTATCCATCCTCAGCCATCGTTTCGATCTCATCTCGAGTGGCGCCAAAACCCGCACGCCTCATTAGATGCGAAAATAGAGCAATATCTTCTTTAGTGGCCATGCATGTCCTCCGTCCTATTAATTGCTTGACTGTATTTAGTTCCCGCCTTTGCACATTCTGCAACTGCGACAAACATCAGATACGCGTCACCTCCTTCGCACCCATCTTCTCTGGTGAAGCGGAGGTAAGAGGTTCGCCTTGACAATCTGGGCACACACCGTAAAAGTCTACACGGTGGCGCAAAATGCGGTATCCCGTGGAATCCGAAATCTCCTCGAAAGGATCCTTCAATTCCGCGATATCCAAATCTTCCACTTTTTCACACACCTCACATACGAGGTGGGGATGAGATATGGGAATTCGTCCATCGTAACGATTCGATGCACCGCTAAATTCAATCTCCAGAACCTGTCCAGTGTCCTTCAGCAGCTCAATAGTGTTATAAATGGTAGCCAGGCTTGTTCCGGGGAAATAACGCTTCACTCCCTCATGAATCTCACTCACGGAAGGGTGGCGATCACTAGCGAGGAGCACTTCGAGAAGCTGCTCCCGTCGTGGAGTCATGGCGACGCCTTTATCACTAAGCGCTGCCTTCATTTCGCTAAGTCTAGTCTGCAAGACTGCGCTCAGCATTGTAATTTCACCACTAGATATAGCATGTAGTTCTCTCTGTGAAATTTACCACGAATTAGAATGGTTCTAAAACGCTATTTGACGTAAGTTAATAGAACACACAATAAAAGTCAAGTATGGATTTTTCTATGAATTACATCATCCCCCTAATACCTAATTAGATTGTAAAACAAGGTCCGACGGTCGCCAGAACTGGGAGCGATTTCAAAGGCTTTACAGCATCCGAAATAAGAACTGGTTTCGTTGTCCAATTTCTGCGAACGGGTACCGATAATTACATTGGTCCTCAACAACACCAAATTCAGCGTTGACCGCCTTACAATACCATCCATATAATCGTTTGATACCTTGCTTACGACCGACTACAAAAGTCGCCTCTATTCTAAAAAAGCCCGTTAATTGGTTGTTTGGTGGGCACCGATACAGGGAGATACGAATGTCGATTCAACCTGTCATTCTGGCCGGGGGCTCCGGTACAAGGCTGTGGCCTCTATCCAGGGAGCTTTACCCTAAACAGTTCCTCCCTCTCCTGGGGGAGCGTTCCCTTCTTCAAGAGACCATTGGCAGACTTGAGGGCTTGCCGGATGTTGCAACCCCCATAGTAGTGTGCAACGAAGAGCATCGATTCCTGGTGGCGGAGCACATGCGCCAGATGTACATTGCTCCTAGGGCCATAGCGCTGGAGCCGCAGGGACGCAACACAGCGCCTGCCCTAACGTTGGCCGCACTTATACTTAACAGCGAGCCCATTTCAGGAGAAAGCCCTGTCAAACTGGCAGACGATAATACCGTCATGTTAGTGATGCCAGCCGACCACGTGATCAAAGATGTCCCCGCCTTCCAACGAGCGCTAATGATTGGAGCCAAGCTTGCTTCTGCTGGCAACTTAGTAACTTTCGGCGTCGTGCCAACCAGTGCGGAAACGAGCTACGGCTACATCCACAAGGGAAACAAGAACGGCTCCGCGTTCCAGGTAGCAAAATTTGTGGAGAAGCCAAATCAGGACACTGCTGAGAAAATGCTGGCTTCTGGGGAGTACCTTTGGAACAGCGGTCTCTTCATGATGACCCCTTCCGTTTGGCTTAACGAGTTAGAACGACATAGGCCGGATATCGCCAGCGCTTGCAGGGCTGCTCACACGGACAGCAAACTGGATGGCGATTTCTACAGGCCTGATTCAGATCTCTTTTCTGACTGCCCATCCGAGTCTATAGACTATGCCGTCATGGAACAGGCCGGAGAGACGAATGGCAGTGACTCTTCCGAATGTCTGGCTGTTCCTTTGGACGTAGGTTGGTCAGATCTCGGTGCCTGGTCCACCTTGTGGGAAGAAGGCTCCAAAGATTCAAAGGGCAACGTGATTCAAGGTGACGTGTACGCGCACGACTCCATGGAAAACTCGCTGCTAATAAGTCAGAGTCGATTGATAGCGGCGGTCGGCCTAAAGGACGTCATAGTCGTGGAGACGGCCGACGCTATCCTGGTCGCCCACAAGAACAGCCTACAGTATGTTAAGGACCTAGTCACTCGATTGAATAAAGAGAAGCGGCCTGAGCAGCACAATCACCGCAAAGTGCACCGCCCATGGGGCACCTACGAAACGGTGGATGTTGGTGGTCGGTTCCAGGTAAAACGCCTGTCAATAAATCCTGGGGCCGCGCTCTCCTTACAGATGCACCACTATAGAGCAGAGCACTGGGTAGTGGTTTCCGGCACTGCTAAGGTAACTTGTGGCGACAAAGAGTTCTTTTTGACTGAAAACCAGTCCACATACGTTCCTGTAGGTGTGCAACATCGCCTGGAAAACCATGGCACCATTACGACCGAGATTATAGAGGTACAGACGGGCAGTTATCTTGAAGAGGACGACATCGTTCGTTTCGAGGACCGCTACAACCGGCATAACGGCACCTGATTTTCGACAAGATACGAGAACTTACAGGACGTCGAAGCCCCTTCTGACGCCTCTAACTAATACTTCATTCCCGTCAGCTAGGGAGTTACAATAAATAATGTCTCTGAAGGCTAATTCCGCATAAAATATTCTAAAATTCTAGGTGGTGTTAATGACACTGTCCGGTCTACCTCCGTCCGAAGTCCCTATGCTCCCCGCACGAACCCTTTTGGGGCCTGGCCCCAGTGACGTGAACCCCAGGGTATTAAAGGCGATGACACAGGGCATGATCGGATATCTGGACCCAGACTTCACCAAGATAATGGACGAGGTCACAGACCTAATTCGTCGTGTGTACCAGACTAAGAAAGGCCGCACGATGGCCCTGTCTGGCACAGGTATGGCTGGCATGGAAGCCGGCTTCGCCAGCTTGGTGGAACCCGGCGACACGGTGATCATGTGCATATACGGTTACGCGAGCGCATGGTTGAGATCGGCACCAGGGTGCAAGCCAACGTGGTGCCTCTGAGGGCTGATTGGGGGGCGTCCTTTCCGGCGGAGATGCTGGAACAGGAGCTCAAAATGCACAAGAATGTAAAAATGGTCAGTGCTGTTCACGCGGAGACGTCCACCGGGGTGAGGCAGCCTCTACAAGACCTTTCAAGACTGACCAGGGAACATGATGCGCTATTCATGGTAGACGCCGTGACATCCCTTGGCGGCGTTGAGGTCGCTTTCGACGACTGGGGCATGGATTACGCCTACGCAGCCACGCAGAAATGTTTGGGCTGCCCTCCTGGTTTATCACCCGTCTCCCTCAGCGAACGCGCACTACATGTCACACAGAATAGAAACAGCAAGCCCTTCACCTGGTACCTAGACCTGGCTATGCTAGCCAACTACTGGGGCTGGGGCGAGAGGCGCGTCTACCACCACACGGCCCCCATAAGCATGATTCTAGCCTTACGCGAAGGCCTCCGTCTGGTCCTTGAGGAGGGCCTGTATAACAGATTCAAGCGCCATGCCAGGAACGCTGCGGCCCTGACAGCCGGGCTCAAAGCGCTAGGCCTTGAGCTTGTGGTCCCAGAGGAGCACAGGCTTAGCCAGATTACGCTGGTATGGATACCGTATGGAATAGAAGATGCGGAGGTACGAGGACGGCTGCTGAGGGACCACGGTATTGATATTGGTGCGGGACTTGGTGAATTCGCGGGTAGAGTATGGCGCATCGGCTTAATGGGCGAGTCCAGCAAGCAAGTGAAGGGATTCATCAACAGCGCCTACGCCAACAC
>CAJWRP010000041.1 GCA_913046025.1 uncultured Chloroflexota bacterium | reverse complement strand
AGGAAATAACTGTTCACATGTTTCGATTGACGGATTACACCCGCAAGGTAGCAGTTGGCGCGGCGCTGGCCGCATTCATGTTAAATCAGGCGGGGGTACTAGGCTCCATTGCCAAGGCAGCTTTCGTAGACCAGCCCTTGCCAGCTTTTTCAGAGACGCTGTCCGATGAAGTATTGAACATAGCCGAGGCTCCCGATCTGGTTCCCAGAATTAGCATTGAAGATAGTCGTATCTCAGTGGGGGAAACGGTTGAGGTACAGATTACTCTGTCCAGTGCGCCTGATGGACTGGCGGGTTTCCGCCTTCTGGTGGATCTGGCAGACTTTAAAACCGCGCGCATAGTCAGCGTTGAGTTTCCAGACTTCGGAATTGTATTTAAGGAGCCGGGGAACGGCGACGCTGTGCGCTTGGCTGTGGTGACATTGGAAGAGGTCAGTGCGGGTAGCATTGGCCCTCAACTTACAATTATGCAAATCGATGACGATGAAAGGAATCCTCTCCCCATCAGCGTCTCTTCCGGCACTGTCAGCATGTATTAATAGCTGACGCTAAACTTCTTGGTAACCTTCGGGAGGTCTGATTCCACCTGTCGATTACGCCCTCCTTGCCTGCGTCAGTCCCTCCTGGCGTAAGCACTTTGTTTTGGCCTTAATCGTTATTGATGGGGAAAGAGTTTAAGCTGAACACTCCGAACACTGGCTAAATCGCCATTCCGCCGTCCACGCTAATGACCTGACCTGTGACGTAACTAGCCTTCTCAGTGACAAGGTAGGCGACCATGTTGGCAACATCCTCAGTCTCGCCGAAGTGGCCCTGCGGAATCCACGTCATTATGCGGTCCTTCTGAACTTTCGTTAGATTGGCCACAGTCTCTGTACTGATGTACCCTGGCGTAACCACGTTGACCGTAATATTGCGAGTCGCGACCTCTTTTGCCAGGGACTTGGAAAAGCCTAGTATGGCGGCTTTGGAGGCGGAATAGTTAGTCTGCCCCATGTTGCCTCTGATGCCGACGACCGAGCCTATGTTGATAATCCGACCCCATCGCTGCCTAACCATGGTCCTGAGCACTGCTCGCGAGCAGTAGAAGGTGCCGTTCAGGTTCACTCCCATGACACGGTGCCATGCCTCGTCACTCATTCTCATGAGAAGGCCGTCACTAATGATGCCCGCGTTGTTCACAAGGATGTCTACCTGACCCCAGGCGTCGTTGACCTTGTCCACCATGGCAGTTACCTGTTCCAAATTGCTGACGTCTGCCTGTACGACAAGGGACTCACCTCCCGCGTCTTGTATTTCCTTCGCCACTTCTTCGGCCTGAGCCTTAGAAGAGTTGTAGTTCACAGCTACTTTTACGCCAAGCTCCGCCAGGCTGAGGCTGATTGCCTTTCCTATGCCTTTGGAAGCACCGGTTACAAGTGCCGCCTTTCCTTCAATATCAGACTTGCTCAATTCAACTCCTGAAATGTCTGTCTGCCGTTGGCCATTCAGCCTTTAGCTTTCGATTAGATTGCGTATCTGCGAAAGCTCGTCGTTAATGTTGGCGACCAGTCGATTATCAACAGAGAATTTAGCCATGCCAATCGCCTTTTGGACCGCGTCTGCCTTACCTGCGCCGTGCCCAATTATGCTAACTCCGTTTATGCCAAGAATTGGTCCTCCTCCTAGCGTCTCGACGATGTTATTCAGTTCATAAACTTCCTGGACTACTTGTTGAATATCATCAGAAGATAGTTTTCCTGCCAGGCTGCTCTTCAGATGGTCCGAAATGGCCGCCCCCAGGCCTTCTGTCAGCTTCATGATAATGTTGCCGACAAAACCGTCGCAGATCACTACTTCGGCCCTGTTGAACGGTATGTCGTTGGCCTCAATGTTCCCGATAAAATTCAGGTCGCTTTTGGCAAGCAACTCGGATGTTTCGTGTACAAGAGAGTTGCCTTTGCCAGCCTCAGATCCCACGCTGAGAATTGCAACTCGTGGACTCGCTATGCTCCAGAACTGCCGGGCAAATACGTTGCCAATGACGGCAAAACTTAGAAGCTGGGACGGTTTGCAGTCGACGTTGGTACCCAGGTCTGCGATGAATGTGTGTGGCGCTAATCCGACGATCGGACCGCCAATTACTGGTCGTTCCACGCCTTCGGACCGGCCTAAGACGACAGTCGCGGCTGCCATGGAACCGCCAGTGGAACCCATGGAGACAACAGCATCTGCGTGCCCATTTTTTATCATACCTGTTGCAACCAGTATCGAGGCCTTTGGTTTTTGCCTGAGCGCCAATGCCGGGGGTTCACCCTCCACCAGGACTCCCTTAGAAGGCACTACACCAATGGGGAGGCCCTCGATGTCGTGCTTGGCTAATTCCGCTTGGATCTGCTCGGGGTCTCCCACCAGGGCAAGCTGAATTCCCCCTGCTCTTACTGCCTCAACAGCGCCAGTCACAACATCATGTGGAGCGTTGTCTCCGCCCATCGCGTCGACAGCGACTCGACATAGCCAATTTCCAGTTGCCAACTTGTACCCCTCCTGCCGGTACTACCGGCACCACTTCAGCGCCGTTGTGACTACTGCCTGACCCGTAATAGCCGCTTCGCCATCCTCTTTACGCACCTCTACTGTGCACGTTACCTCACGACGACCGCCTACCTCGCGAGTGCTCTTCACGGTACCGCTAGTCTCGATGCTTTCGCCTGGGAACACTGGTGCACGGAAACGCAACTTCAGAGTACCGCTGTTGAGCCAGTCAATCTTGAATGCAGACGTCATCATCTCTGAAATCGATGCCGCAATTAACATGCCGTGGGCAATCCTGCCTCCGAATTGAGAGGTAGCGGCAAACTCCCCATCTATGTGGATGGGGTTGTAATCGCCGGATGCCTTGGCATAGCGCTCAATCTGTTCTTGCGTAATGGTCCTTCGGATCGTGGGCAGGGCTGTATCAGTCTGCATATGTATTCCTTGAATGTTAACCTGTTGAAACTTCCGAGGAGCCGCTAGGCGTCCGCAGGAAGCAGGATGGTGCTCTTACCGTTCATTACTTCACCATCGCCAGACACTCGTATATCAATCACTATGAAGCGCCAATCCCCACGAGTGGAATTTTGAATCAGTTTAGCGATGCACCCTAGAGCCGATCCGACGGGGACTGCCTTTGGGAATACCAGTTCCTGGCTGGCATGTACCGTGCCGCCCGGTATTTCCAGGTCGTTAATCACACCGCCAATGCTAAGGGCTGCGATGGCCATTGGCGGCACCATCCTTCGGCCAGTCTCGTCGTAAACAATATTGATATCAGCGACCGCCTCTGCGTACCTGTCTACGGACTCTTCGTCCAGTATCAAGGTTCGGCTGGAAATCTCGTCACCGGGTCCCAGTTTGGCGTAGTTTACAGGCATGAATCACCGTCTGTGGCGCTGGAATATGCGGCTCAATGGCCTAGTCGATTATAGAGGTGCTGCTGTGCCAAATCAATGAAAAGCCAGCCTAACTCCGCCCAAGGTCTGGCAGGTTATAATGACGTAATTTTACAGTTATCAGTCTGCATATTGGATTGAAGTGAAGCCTCTTGTTCGGCGGCGTTGTTTCAGGAATTGTCATTCATCTGGAATTGGTGGTAATCTTTACGGGCCAAAAAACATATCCCGGAGGGCTTCTCTAGAGCATGAACACCACGGAATTCCTATCGATATCTTCGCTTATCGTACCCGATCGGGAGGCCCTGATATTTGAAGATAAGCGCATCACCTATATTGATTTGCAGAGCCGGGTCAACAGGCTGGCCAATTCGTTAGCGGAATTAGGTGTTGGTGCAGGCGATAGGATTGCCATATTGCAGGTTAACTGCAACCAGTACATTGAGTCCTATTTCGCCACCGCAAAACTCGACGCTGTGTACGTTCCCATGAACTTCCGCGCTCGTGCAGATGAGTTGGCGTACATGATTAACGACGCTGGCCCCAAAATTGTGCTGGTGGGCGGCCGCTACGTGGATCTTGTGAAGGAGTGCTCAAAACAGATCGATTGCGTAGAGCACTACGTCGCGCTGGATGGCCCCATCGAGGGATGGCAACACTACGAAGCTCTGGTGGAGAACGGCGAGGATGAGGAGCGATACCCCGAGGGAGATGATGACGATCTGACGGTCATTATGTTCACGGCGGGCACTACTGGCTCCCCCAAGGGCGTCATGCTCAGCCACGACAGCTTTTCGTCATACATTCTGAGCAACGTTACGCCGGCCGACCCCGACGCCGACGATAGGAACATACTTACCGTGCCGCTGTATCACATAGCAGGCGTGCAAGCAGTGATGGCCGCCATATATGGCGGACGCACCATGATAATTCAGCGCCAGTTCGAGGCTGGTGAGTGGATGCGGCTGGTGGAGACCGAGCGGGCCAACCGCGCCATGATGGTGCCGACCATGCTAAAGATGCTCATGGACAGTCCTGAGTTCCACCAGCACGACCTTAGCAGCCTGGAGGTCATTACCTACGGTGCTGCGCAGATGCCTCTTGAGGTAATTAAGCGGGCGATCGTTGAGTTCCCTGGCACTCATTTCATCAACGCCTTTGGACAGACGGAGACTGCGGCGACCATAACTATGCTGCCTCCTGACGCTCACGTCCTCGACGGCACTGATGAGGAGAACGAGATCAAGCTCAAACGCTTGTCCTCCATTGGTAGGCCTTTGGATGATGTAGAGGTGCAGATCTTTGACGAGGATGGTGCCCCGGTAACTTTCGGAGAAGTTGGAGAGATCGCGGCGCGCGGCTCCCGTCTCATGAAGGGATATTGGCATCAGGAAGAAGCTACTGCTGAGACCATTCGAGACGGCTGGCTTTTCACGGGCGACTTGGGCTATCAGGATGAGGAGGGCTACATATTCCTCGCCGGACGCGCCAAGGACTTCATAAAGCGCGGCGGCGAGATGATTTCCCCTGAAGAGGTGGAGCAGATTCTTCAGTCCCACCCGTCGATCGATGATGCGGCGATTATTGGTGTAATCGACGATGACTGGGGCGAGCGAGTTCGGGCAATAGTGGTCTTAAAAGCGGGTCGGATAGGTGAAGAGGGCGAGATTATCGAATTCTGTCGTCAGCGTCTTTCCAGCTTCAAGAAGCCAGAGTCGGTGGTTTTCATAGACGAGCTGCCTCGCAATCCCATGGGCAAAGTCCTCAAGCGTGTCCTCCGCGAAAATTACGACTACCCGGTGGCAGTTTCCTAGAAACCTGCCTTTATGGGACTAGGTAGTCTTCGCCAACAATGACGACTTCCGCGATCTCTCGCGGCTTGACGCTTTCCAAATACAGCCGTTGGCCTGAGATGTAGCGCTTCTCGTATCGCTTCCGCAAGGCCTCTTCGCTAGCGATACTCTCTGCATTGCGTCGCACGGCTCGTTCCAGGCTTATGTCGAAGCCAATCTCCAAAAAGATACGAAAATCCCAGAGGTCGTTTAGCTCCGGGCGCATCAGAAAGATACCGTCGAATAGCAGTATGGCGTCAGGCTCTGCCATCTGTAGTCGCTCGTACACGAACTGGTCGGTACGGTAGTCAAAAGTTGCGGTGCGGTAGCGCAGAGATCCGTCGGGGCCTAGCTGCTCCAGAAGCTCGTCTCGTACCGAACCATAGTCGAAGGAGTCGTAGTAGTAGCCCTTTGGCGAGTCGGGGCCGCGCCGGTATCGCTCCTCACGTGGTTTGTGAAAGCCATCCACCGACGCCCGAATCACTGGCATGCCAAGCTCTTGTATAGGCGCGACTAACTGGTCAGCCAGCGTCGTTTTGCCTGCAGCGTCCACGCCGTCGATCGCCACCCGCGTCGGATGTAGCAGAGAAACGTTGGCAATTTGTTTCGCCAGGTCCGCCAGCAACGCCTGCCTATCCACTAGCTGCCGCCTTGCCGCAATGTGACAGCAAAAGGCCTGTGCCACGTTTCGCTAGATACGCTGCTAATGCTGGGCCATCCACACACCTCCGAAAAGTCTATTTAGAAATAACGGAGAAGTTGGTGTAGGGCTGGAGGACCTCTGGTATGAGCACTGAGCCGTCCTCCTGCTGGTAGTTCTCCAATACACCGATAATGGCCCTGGGAAGCGCTATCCCTGAACCGTTAAGCGTGTGCGGGAATCGAGGCCTCGTACCCTGCTCAGTGCGGTAGCGTATAGACGCCCGCCGGGCCTGGAAGTCGGTGCAGTTGGAGCACGAGCTCACCTCCTGCCACTCGTCGCTGCCCGGCGCCCATATCTCCAGGTCGAAGGTTTTGGACGACTGGAAGGAAATGTCGGCGGTGCATAGCTGGAGCAGTCGGTAGGTAAACCCCAACTTGGAGCAGACGTCGCCGGCGTCGGCAATGATCTCGTCTAACGCCGCGTCGGACGTATCGGGGTCTACGAATTTATACATCTCCACTTTTTCGAACTGGTGGACCCGCTTGATACCCCTGGTATCCCGACCTGCGGCAGTGCGTTCCCGCCTAAAGCATGGCGTGTGCGCCACGTAGGACAGCGGTAGCGAGCCAGGCGGAAGTATCTCATCTCGGTGCAAATTAGTCAGTGCCATCTCTGCTGTAGGCAGCAGCCAGAGGTCATCTTCGTTATCGTGGTACATGGTGTCCGCGAATTTCGGCAGGTTGCTATTGGCGATAGCTGACTCTGCAGTGACCATGTTGGGCAGGTAAATCTCAGTGTAGCCGTGCTGTTCAGTGTGCAGGTCCAGCATCCAGTCGATGAGGGCCCGCTGCAGCCGCGCACCTTTGCCTTTCAGTACGAAGAAACGCGAACCGGACATCTTGGCTCCGCGCTTGAAGTCTATGATGTCCAGGTTCTCGCCTATCTCCCAGTGGGGTTTTGGCTTGAAGTCAAAGGTTGGTATCTCGCCGAACCTCTTGACCTCAATGTTGTCGCTTTCATCTTTTCCTAAAGGCACGTCGTCCTGAGGCAGGTTGGGCATAGTCATGACCAGCGCGTTGATCTGATCTTCGACACTTCGAATGGTGTCTTCCAGTGTTTTGATCTGCCCACCTATGCCGCGCATCTCCGCTATCAGCTCTGGGGGGCGTTCCTTTGAGCGGCCCATCTCCTTGCTGACGTCGTTTCGGCGAGCGCGCAGTTCGTCCGCTTCCACAATTGTGTTTCGTCGTTTGACGTCTAGCTTAAGGATGTCATCGATGGGCACGTTCTCACCACGCTTGGCCATGGCTTCGCGAACGTTTTCTGGATTGCTGCGTATCAGCTCAATACTAATCAACGTCTACCTCTTTTTTATTTCGGATAATTGGCTTAGGGCATGCTACGGGCGCTGGAAGCCCGGTTCAGAATCCCTAAGGTGACTGCTCCTTCTGGTAGTTTTTCTATATGGTGTAATCGTTAGATATAAATTTAAACAATGTGCATAATCTTTACAAATGTATTCCAGAGCTTTTAGTGAACAATTTATTAGTGACTCAGATCGTAATAGATGTAAACGTGCCATCTCCGTTTTCCTCAGTGTACTAGAATAAATGGGGGGCTAGGCATCATTGTTTCGGACATAGTTAAGCCTTATAATTCATGCTAAATTTGGCAAAACCCCAATCTTTTATTTAGTCCAACATCATATGGGTAAGGCGCGTGTCTCTGTCCCCGTAGCCGGGGACGCCGTAGCGGTATAGCCGTTCCAGAGCAACGTGGAGAATGGGGATGGAGGACGATCAAGAGCTTCTCGATAGGCCAATGAGGTAACTGTCTCCTAGATATAGCGGGATATCGGGGCGGCTTTATCTGCAGCTAATTGACTCAGGCAGCAGGCTCCGCTGATATAATTCGATTACAAATTCGTAGTTCAAGCCAATCAGGAGTTTTTGTGTCCGATACTGATGCCAAAGTTTACGACTATGCCACCGAGCTCATGTCAACACCTAGGGCTCACCTGCGCCTTCAGCTCAGCCAGGACGAAAGTGGCCTCAACCTCTCTTTCGAAGACAACAAGTTGGCCGAGTGCTACCTGACCAGCGACGGCATGGTGGCCGGTGGTTTTCTGGCGAAGGCGTTAGGGGTATCGCTTCCTGCACTGGGGGAAACGGTGACAGCCAGGGTATCTACAGGTGTGCTGTTCCGAGCCATAGGTATCATTGAACTGGACTACGCCAAGGAAGAGTCTTTCATACTCCTGGATAGACTCCTGGAAGAGGCGGAAGTCCAGCGAGGCGCTAGTAGCGAGGCTTCGTAGTCCTAGCCCGCCCAGTCGCCGTCATTGGGTTCCTGTCGCTTCAAGCCTTCCCGTATTGCTGAGTCTGATTGCACATCATCAGCGGTTTTCGACTATAATGTCCCACGGCCTTCTACAGGCTTACAGAGGTAGCGCCCGTACCGGGCAATCCCGTACTACGATACAAGGAGAACTGAACAATGCCTGAAGCTCTTGCCTTTTTCCGTGGAAAGATGGTTCCACTGTCTGAGGCGAAGGTTAGCGTAACCACCCACGCCCTGCACTACGGAACAGCTGTCTTCGAGGGCATACGCGGTAACTGGAACGAAGAGCAAAAGAAGATGTTCGTTTTTCGCATGAGAGAGCATTACGTGCGCCTGCTACAGGGGTGCCGCATAATGCTGCTGGATATCCCGTACGATGCCGATGACCTGTGTCGTATAACGGTTGAACTGCTGAAAGCCTGTGGCTACAAAGAGGACTTGTACATCCGACCTCTGGCGTACAAGAGCGAAGAGCGGGTTGCCAACCTCAAGCTACAGGAACTGGCCAGTGATTTTACGCTGATCGCCGTGCCCTTCGGTAACTACATCGACTCCGAAGGCGCAATACGCTGCTGCACATCGTCCTGGCGACGCATAGACGACACGATCATACCTCCACGAGTGAAGATTTCCGGACACTATGTTAACAGCATCCTGGCCAAAACCGAGGCTACTCTGGGTGGTTTCGACGAGGCTATTATGCTGACCCAAGACGGCAACGTCTCCGAGGGATCAGGCGAGAACCTCTTTCTTGTCCAAGACGGCGTGCTGCATACGCCCATGGTCGCCCACAACAACCTCACCGGCATCACGCGCGACTGCGCTATGAGGCTGGCCAAGGATGAGTTGGGCCTGGAGGTCGTGGAGCGTGAGATCCGGCGCAGCGAGCTTTACCTGGCGGACGAGGTCTTCCTGACGGGGACCGCAGCGCACATTACGCCAGTGGGGGAGCTTGATAGCCGACCGATAGGCGATGGCGGAGTTGGCCCAGTCACCAAGAGTCTGCGTGAGCTGTACGTTGACATCATACGGGGCGACAATCCCAAGTACATCGACTGGTGTACTGAAATTCCCCTTTAGCAATTTAACCTCAGTAGATCTTTCCGACATGGGCGCTTTGCACTGCAAATAAGCTTGGGCGAGTCGCCAACAGTGCGGTAATTATGGCCCCTCTTTTACTTTGGCAACCTCATCGAATCAAGGTTTGTTTACATTCATTTCGGTCGTACTGGTAATTTAGCTATGGCGTGTTTAGTAATCGCCGCATTGGGTATTTCTTATAGGGGCGGTGCATAGGAGTATGCGACTACTGAAACCGCGATTAAAGAGATGTCAAAATCACAAGTTACCCATGAGGTGAGCTAATGTTGACAAGTGCCATGGAAGTCATAATCGAAGAGTCCATCAATCGAGTTGCCGATCAGGTGGGTGTCGAGCACGACATGCTGGTTCCCACTAATGTGAGATCATTCCTCATAGAGTTGATGCGCGAGTCTTTAATACACCGCGAGCAGACGTGGGAAAGAGTAGCCTCTGTGGAGCTAGTTGGCGACAACTACTACGATCAGGCACAGGCTATGCCCATGGTAAAACAGTACGTTGACGAGCACCTCTATGATCTTCTCGAAACATCGGCAAAGATGTCTGAGGATGATGACGAAGAGCGCGTGCACTTCATGGTGAGGCACGACGTAAGGCCTGTGCTAAAGAAGCGAAGGCTACATCTGATCAATTTGGTGGAAGCGGTAAGCCTGAAGCGCCATCAAATTTGGCCATTCAGCCTGGAGAAATCCTAGGCCGATAAGCTGGCAGGCCCTTCTTAAGCAAGGCCTGCAAAACCAATAACCGGATATTAGAAAAACGCCGACCCACTTAGGCCGGCGTTTTTCTGTGCCAATATAGTTTTCTCAGCGTCTGTTATTGGTAGCCTTTTGCAGTTGAACAGCTGTATTTATTATCGAAAGATGGGAGAAGGCTTGAGGGAAATTACCCAGCAATTCGGAGCCGTCGGGAGAAATCTGCTCACTTAACAGCCCCAGATCATTGGCATGTGACAGGACCTTATCGAAAAGTTCCTTTGCTGCGTCCAGATCGCCCAGCATGATAAGGTTGTCGCACAGCCATAGCGTGCATATGTTAAACGTCCCCTCGTCCCCATCCAAGCCGTCATCGAAGCCCTTGTAGCGATATATGAACCCGTCCGGCGAGGCCAGCTCGTTCTGCGTGGCGCGAATTGTGGATAGCATCCTGGGATCGTTGGCGTTAATAAAGCCTATCAGCGGCAAGATCAGGTTCGCGGCGTCCAGTATCTTGCTGCCGTATGCCTGAACAAACACACCCTTCTTGTGATCAAATCCGTTCGTCAGTATGTCCTCTCGGATTTCGTCTCGTACCTTTGACCAGTGCTCGACATCGCCTTCAAGGTTAAGCTCGGTGGCCATTCTGCCGGCCCTATCCAGAGCTACCCAGCACCAGGCCTTGGAGAAGACGTAGTGTTGCCGTTCGGCTCGCGCCTCCCAGACGCCCTCGTCAGGCTCGTTCCAGTGGTCCAGCACAAAGCTAACAACC
>CAJWRP010000040.1 GCA_913046025.1 uncultured Chloroflexota bacterium | reverse complement strand
CCCCGCCATCTTGGAGGACGACGTCGTGGGAGAATCGGCGCGGGGCCTCATGGTTGATGCCGAAGCGCTGTTGGACCGCCTCGCGACCGATCGGAGGATCGTCGCGCGAGCGGTGACAGGGTTCTTCCCCGCGAACGCGATTGGGGACGACATCGAACTCTATACGGACGTCGACCGCTCGCAACGCCTCGCAGTGCTCCACCACCTTCGGCAACAATTCGCGAAAGATGGGCGGCCGAACCGCTGCCTGGCCGACTTCGTCGCCCCGGTCGACTCCGGAAAACCCGACTGGGTCGGGGGCTTCGCGGTTACTGCCGGTCTCGGAGTGGAAGAGATCACGCGTGAGATGGAGGCCGCGAACGACGACTACTCGGCTCTCTTGGTGAAGTCGCTGGCGGATCGGCTGGCGGAGGCCCTGGCCGAGCGCATGCACGAACGCGTGCGCCGCGAGCTTTGGGGTTACGCTTCTGACGAGAATCTGGACAACTCCGACCTGATCAAGGAGAGCTACCAGGGCATCAGACCGGCTCCAGGCTACCCAGCATGTCCCGATCACACCGAGAAGCAGATGCTGTTCGACCTGCTGGATGCTGAGGCAACCGCCGGCATTTCGCTTACTGAGAATTTCGCCATGATGCCTGCAGCGTCGGTTAGCGGCTTCTACTTTTCGAATCCTGGATCACACTACTTCGGTGTTGGTCGCATCGGCAAGGACCAGATAGAAGACTACGCGGTTCGCAAAGGCTTGACCGTCGGCGAGACAGAGCGCTGGCTTAGAGCCAACCTCGCCTACGACGGGTAAGTTTGGTTTGGGCGAACCTGCTTTGAACGGTGACGGTTCACCTCCTTACTCGGCTTCATTAACTCCCTCCAGTACTTCTGCGCCTTGCCGGTCGGGCGCCGCTTAGATTGAGTCTTGTGCCTCACCAATGGTTAGCATTGGTGTTTCCTTTCAGAAATAGTTCTCTGCGCGACCAAAAGGTCCGATTCAGCCAATTTCGAAACCAAATAGTTCCTTGTCGTTGCGTTGTATCTAAGTTAAAATTCTTTCTAATCCGAAGTTAAAAAATAGGTAACGACTACATTTCTTCCAACAACCGTGAAGTCCGTACTTCGAAAATCTAGAAATTCATCACGGCGATATAAAGGATACCTGAATGACTTCCAGTTGAGCCCGAAGGAAGCATATATCATTTACAGAAACCCTCTTTTGCCTAAGGATGTAGTCAGGCGATTCAAAGACATTGACAACGGGATACAGGGTTTTTCTTCCGCGGCAGACACCCAATTCATTGCGAATTCATTGTGGAATGAATCGAGTACTCCGGGCGCCATTGTCGAATGCGGTTGCGCGCTGGGCAACTCCACGGCCAAACTTAGCATCGTGGCGAAACATCTTGATAAGATGCTCGATGTTTTCGATTCTTTCGAGGGTCTTCCTAATGTGTACGACTACCACTACAAGTACCTGGAAGATAAAGAGGGGTTGAAGTTGATGGATACTTCTCGGGCGGGAGAGGCCGGCTGGTTCCCCTCCGAGCTCTATCCCGGCACGAAGATGGAAGCCAAGAATAGCAACCCTCTGGCTAACCCTAAACCCAATCTCCCTAGCGCGTCTAGGAAAGAGTACAAGTTCAAGACCGGTTCCTTCGCTTCGGACAAGGAGCAAGTTATCTCCAACATTCAAGAATTCGGAGAGATCGATCATGTCGAATTCATCGAGGGATGGTTCGAAGACACCATGAAGCCAAAACTGGACGAACTCGACATGCCAATCGCTGCGGCTTTCGTGGACGTCGATTTGGTGCTATCGCATGAGCAATGTTTCAAGTCAACATGGCTGCCGGACGAGCGTAAGGCCGCGATGGTGGCGGAGTTTGTGACGGATACCAACTGGCGCTAGGGAAATTACAGCCGGAAGCGCATGGAACTCAGGAGAGGCAACGTGGCAGAGATAACACGGGGACTACTGGATCAGCTAGGTCAATTTTCTACCCCTTCCATAGCCAACGCTATTGAGACGTTCGACATCCAGCCCCGTGATCAGGGATTCATGGCACCGGATATCAAGTGTATGTTCCCTAGCTTGGGCAACATGGTGGGGCACGCTGTTACCGCAGTGATAACGGCCAAAGACAAGTCCGCAGAGTATATGGAGGAGTCCAACGAGGACTACTTCAATATGATCCTCAGTGTTCCCGAGCCTCGCGTGATGGTCATACAAGACCTGGACTACCCGAATCCCATTGGCTCCTTCTGGGGCGAGGTTAACGCCAACATCCATAAGGCACTGGGTTGCCTTGGGCTTGTGACCGACGGCGGGGTACGAGACCTGGACGAGATGTTGGACCTAGGCTTCTTTGCCTTCGCCAGCGAGGTATTGGTCTCCCACGCCTACGTGCACATCGTGGACATGGGAGTGCCGGTCACCGTCGGGGGCCTTCAGGTGAACAACGGAGACATCATCGTCGGCGACAAGCATGGCGTATTGTCCGTGCCCAATTCCATCGCAGCCGACGTTCCGGGGGCGACAAGGCGGGTAGAGGAATCGGAACAGGCGCTGATCTCGCTATGCCAGTCGCCTGACTTCACCGTGGAAAAGCTGAACGCCTTGTTCGAAGAGATGTCCGGAGGCTAGGCCGGGTCGTCAGACTTCCAGCCGACGACTTCGCAAATCACGCAATAATCCAGTTCCATGTCGGATCTCCTAGGCATTACCGTATTTCGCCGGTGAAATACGGTAATGCCTTAGATTTTCATCCAGCTGCTCGATGTACTAATGCACCACCGTCATACAAAACCTTTTCATACAACTTTGTGAGCATTGGCTAGATCCACCGAATCCGTGGGGCACTACCGTTCATGACTTCTGTGATTGCTAGTACTGCCGCGTCAGCCCGGTCGTCCGGGCCTTTGGGGATTACCCTATAACCCGGGTCTACAGCCGCAGGAGTCACACTAAAGCTTGACAGTTCCATCCTCAGTGCAGCATCGTCAATCAGAGCTAACTCACCTTGGGCCAGCAGAGCCTTCACTTGTCCATATCTATGGTGTTTTGACTGCCCTTTAGCGCTTCTGCCCGTCCAAGGCACTTGCCATACAGCCAGTCCTCGATGTTCCAGGGCTTCCACAATAGCCTGGCTAGAAAATTGGTCAGTCACTATGCGATGAACGCCTTCCGATTTAGCAAGGCCCGCAACCTCATCCATGGCCATTTCAAAGCCTGGTTTCTTCAGTACTTTAGTGAATTCTAAATAGCATTGGGTAGAGTCATCCGCAGGACTACAGGCGATGGCTAGTCCGAAATCATCCGCGAGTTTTATCGCGACGAAGTCGGCGATTTCAGGATGCTTTTCAAGGGCAGGAAACTAAATTCCCACTTAATGTATTTCAAGAAACATCCGGAAAACCTCAGTTAGCCCATGGGAAGGTTGAAACCGCAAGTAAGAATATGGACTAGCCACATTCGGCTGGTCCCTTTTTTTATCCAATGCGAACGACTAGTTATGGTTTGCGGGTTCTAATTAATTCGCGTGCGGTGGCGATATAAAACTCGAACCTCTGACCTCCTGCGTGTGATGCAAGTACTGTACGCGACCTCCTTGGCAACAGTGAGAGGTATTTTGCCTCAGGTCAACGGTGGACTCATTTGACAAAGATTTTTCATTGTCCAGGTAGCGTAATGCTATTTAAATCATTTGAGCCGGAGAATAATTATTGATTGTTCAGTATCTTCTCAAGGCAACTGGTTCTGGGATGGTGCTCATCAGTGAAATCTTCCTGCCCGCAACCGTATTTGTGTGGGTCATAAGAACCCACTGCCCTCGATACAAAATTCTTTGATACTATGTTGTCCGCAAATCGTCACCACCTGTTGCGGAGATATTAATGGAATACCAAGACGTTTTGATGGAACAGACCGACGCCGTGATGAAGATCACTGTCAACCGCCCAGATGCGCGCAACGCCCAGAGCCGCATCATGCTGGAGGAGTTCGACGACGCCCTGATGAGCGTCGCGGAAGACGACTCCGTGCGGGTGGTTATCGTGGCCGGCGCAGGAGACCACTTCTCTGCGGGTCATGACCTCGGTAGCCAGCAGGAGAAGGACGATCGCATAGAGAGGCCTCTCGCCCCAGGTATTGCGGGTGCCTACCGCAGAAGTCACAACCAGAATTTCGCGAACAGCCTCAGGTGGCGCGACTTCCCCAAGCCGACGATTGCTCAGGTGCAGGGCTACTGCATAATGGGCGGTCTGATTCTGGCCACTGCTTGCGACCTCATCGTCGCCTCCGAAGATGCCCAGTTCTGCGACCGCACAGTCAGGTGGGGTGGGCCGCACGTGCAGTACGCCAGCCTGCCTTGGGAAGTAGGTTTTCGGAAGGCCAAAGAGTACCTCTTCACCGGCGACTGGATCGACGCCCGCGAGGCCGAAAGGTTGGGTTTGGTCAATCGCGTCGTAGCCAGGGACGTGTTGGAAGAAGAGACGATGGCTCTGGCACAGCGTATTGCTTTGCAAGACCCCTTCGCGCTTCGATTGTCCAAGTCGTCGGTCAATCAGATGCAGGACGCCATGGGTTTTCGTAACGGTATAAACGGTGCCTTTCAGACACATGCCCTGTCCATAGCCTTCCGACGAGAGCGCGACGGCGGCGATTCTTTCGATCTGGGCCAGGGCACGCAGCGGGCCAAGGACCGCGACCAAAAATTCGGCGATCGCGGTTAGTTTTGGATGGCACTCTGGCCCACGCTACCTCAACAGATCTGATTCTTGGATATTGCATGCCGGTCGCGACGCGCTGCATGGCCTGGTTGTATAGATGAGCGCTCTCTCCGATCTGCGCGTCATCGACCTGTCCAGCGGAATAGCAGGGCCTTACTGCACCAAGATGCTGGCCGATTTTGGCGCTGAAGTTATCAAAGTGGAGCATCCCCAGTGCCCAGACCACTCTCGAAGTCTGGGACCCTTTCCCGATGGTTGCCAATACCCGCAGGATGCCCAGGCAGGCGGAATGTTTCTGTACCTCAACGGCGGCAAGAGGCCGGTCACTCTGGATATCGAGGCCGAGCAAGGTCGTTCGCTTTTCACTGAGCTGGTCGAATCGGCAGATCTGATCGTAGAAAACTTTTCGCCGGGTTACCTAGATGCTTTGAAACTAGGCTACGAGGACTTGGAAAGACGGAACTCCGGTGTGATTCTGGTTTCGGTTACTCCATTCGGACAGACTGGTCCTTGGGCGGCGTATCAGGCCACCGACCTGACCATAAACGCAGCATCGGGGATAAGCTATGTCACAGGCTATCCCGACCGGGAGCCGCTCAAAGAGCCGGGCCACGAGACCGACTACCAGACAGGGGCAGCAGCGTTTCTCGGAGCCATGACCGCGTTAGCTTACCGGGACGTTTCAGGCGAAGGTCAGCACGTAGACGTCTCAGCTCAAGAGGCCGCGCTATCCACCTTCAGTCCTCAGTTTCTTGGCGCCATGCACTCCGGCAGTTCCCCTACGCGAGGCTCCCCCAGACTCATGCCATGCAAAGATGGCTACGTCTCTCTGAACGTCCGCCACGACGCTACGTGGGAGTACATGTGGCTCTTCTTTGAGGAGCCTGAGATAATCGATGACGAGTGCTTTGCGACGGCACCGGACAGGCGCAAGAATATCGTTGCACTAGAGGCCTTGCTGGAACCTAGGCTGGCTCGCTACACCATGGAAGAGCTATTCCATGGCCTGGCGCCTTTGCGAATTCTCGTGGGTATGGTGCTGGAAATCGACAGACTACTCATCGATCCTCACCTGCAGGAACGGGGCTTCTTCGTGGAGCAGACGGACCCTGTATTGGGCAAGGTGACAATGCCCGGTGCGCCGTTCCTGATGAGCGAGACGCCCTGGAAGGCTGGCCATATATCGCTGGAAACCGGGTCGGACAATCAGGAAGTCTACTGCGGGCTGCTAGGACACGACAATGCGGAGCTTGGCGGGTGGAAGGAGCAAGGTATTGTCTAGCAGTACGAGCAGGCTTCCTCTGGAACACCTTCGCGCGGTGGTACTGACTCAAGCATGGGCCGGTGCATACACGACGCGCCTTCTGGCCGATATGGGAGCAGAGGTTATTCAGATTGAGGCTCTGGACAGGCCTGATCCGTGGCGCGGCGGCTACCCACCTAGGCTCTCAGGCACCTACCCGGACAACATCCCCGGCGAACGCCCCTTCGACAGAAACGCGGCCTACAACTCCGTCAACACAGGTAAGCGCGCCATTACCCTGGATTTCAATCACCAGGAAGCCAAGGACATGTTTTTTGAACTGGTAGGCATATCCGATATCATCGCTGAGAATTTCTCTGCCAGGGTAATGCCGAATTTTGGCATGGGATTCGACGTACTTTCTGAGGTGAATCCAAGCATCGTGATGCTTCGCATGCCGTCGTACGGATGCACTGGTCCGTACTCCGCCTACATGGGTAACGGCGGTACCACTGAACCGATGTCGGGAATAGCATCTGCTCTCGGCTATCCCGGCGGCCCACCCATGAACTCGGGCTTCATGCATACCGACCCTTATGCTGGCTACATGGCGTGTGGCGCCATACTAATAGCCCTGCATCATAGAGCCAGGACAGGCAAGGGGCAGGTCGTAGACCTGTCGCAGCAGGAGACGTCCATAGGACTGATGGCAGAGCATGTGATTGAGTACAGTATGAGCGGCAAGGTTCCTGCGCGCAATGCCAACGCTGATAGCAGCATGGCTCCTCATGGCAATTACCCTTGTGATGGAGAAGACTCCTGGGTGGCCATATCGGTCCGTGATGATGAAGAGTGGGCACGGCTCTGTCCGGTCATGGGTCTCCCAGGTTTGGCAGATAATCTGAATTATGCCACTGCGGCCGGAAGGATCCGAAGCGCCTCGGAGCTGGACGCGATAATAGCCCGATGGACTTTGGCTCGAACCGCCGACGGTGTAACTGAGCTGCTACAAGCCCAGGGAATTCCTGCGTCGCCTGTGCTGAAGGCTCGCGAGCTGCTAGGCAATCCGCATTTGGAGGAAAGAGAATTCTTCCAGGAGCTTGACCATCCCGATACAGGAAAACAGACCTACGCCGGAGTGGCCTGGCGTCTCTCCAAAACACCCGGACGTTTGCTTGGCCCATCCCCTCGCTTGGGTCAGCATAGCGGCGAGGTCTTGCAAGAGCTACTAGGTCTGCCGTCCAGTCATGTTCAGCGCCTTGTGGACGTCGGCATCACAGGTGACACGCCTAACCTGGACGATTGATGACTTCGTTACTGGCCCTTCTCCAAGGTGACGGCGGGTAACTGAAGCAATAAGGCATTTTCTTTCCTAGCCTTCTCGCCCTGTTCGGATTGGCTCCTAAGCTGATCATCTCTCGTTAGCTGATCTCCTCTCCTCGTTTCGTTGCTGGTAGATGTGGTCTCGCTTGCCAAGCATCTATTGCCCGGATAAACTGCAACCTCGTGGACACTTGTTTCAGAACCTAATAGCGCCGCTCTGAAGTCCGTGGCACCTCATTAAAATCACACCTTCTTAAGGGGGAACAATAGATGACAACTGTAGGCACTAAGAACACATACGAATATATACAGGACTTTCCCAATCTACCCGCTGGCGAGGAGTTCGGGGTAGTTAGCTCTGTCGCCACTGACTCACAGGACAACCTTTACGTTTTCCAACGTAAGGACCCGGTGATGATGGTTTTCGATAAGGATGGCAACTTTCTGAACTCGTGGGGCAACGGCGCTGTCGAGTCGCCTCATGGCCTGACGATCACCAACGACCTGATCTACATCACTGACAGAGAAGGTTCGGTCGCTGTTAAGTTCGACCTCGAAGGCAGGCCGGTTCAGATTCTTGGACAGCGCGGCGTCTATTCAGATACGGGTTGCGAGACTCCAGGCGAGTTGGTTCCGCGAGCGGCAGGGCCTTTCAACTTTCCCACGGAGATGGCGCCTGGACCCTCCGGAGACATCTACGTATCCGATGGATATCGCAACAGCCGCATCCACCGGTTCTCTGCCGACGGTCAGCTAAAGAACTCATGGGGAACTCCTGGCAACACGGAGCCGGGCCAGTTCCAGTTGCCCCACAGCATCATGGTGGACGCAGATGAGAGGGTCTACGTCTGCGATCGGGCCAATAAGCGTATTCAGATTTTCACGGCCGAGGGAGAGTTCATCAACATGTGGACCGGTATGGGCGGCCCCAACAATATGGTTCAGGACAAAGACGGCTTTTTCTATATTGCCGAGCAAGCTTACGACGACAACCCGGACTCTCTCACTATTCGAGACGGTGACGGCGAAATCGTTGACAGGTGGCCTGTTCGACATGCCCACGGCCTCTGGGTGGACTCACGTTGTGACATTTACCTTGGCTTGACCACATACCACAACGTCGACAAGTACGTCCGAAATTGATTTTATATAGTTGGCGATGGGAAATTTGGTTTTCGTAAGTTGCTGTACCGCGTTGGTCAATTGAGAGGTACGCTCCCATGGGAGAAATGCAAATAGGCCTTTACGATGTTTTTAGTCCGTCGGTCATGGCAGAATCGCCCGTGGCCGCAGATGTGTACGATGATCATATTCGCACGGCACAAGAGGCCGAGCAGATGGGCTATGAGTACTACTTTTCCATCGAGCACCAGACCTCTGCCCTGAGTCATCTAAGTGCGCCCAATATTTACCTGACGGCGTTGGCACGCGCCACCAGCGTAATCCGCTTCGGCATGATGATTTACCAGTTGCCTTTTCATCAGCCTATCCGGCTGGCGCAGGACACGGCGATGCTGGACCACCTGTCCAGGGGTAGGCTTGAGTTCGGTGCTGGCACTGGCGTTTCGCCTCATGAGTTCATTCGCTGGAACGTGCCATTCGAGAAGCGCCGCAAGATCAGCGAGGAGGTTCTGGACATAGTCTTGCAGGCTTGGAAGGAGCAGTCTGTGACTTATGAGGGTGACTTCTTTCAGTTCACACAGGTGTTGACTACTCCAAAGCCGTATCAGGACCCGCACCCTCCAGTTTGGTTCGCGGCCCACAGCGCAGCCAGTTTTGAGTATGCGGCCAAGATGAATTTCAGCGTGTCGCAGAATATCGACACAGACCCTGTGGTGGCCGAGAAGTTCGCCAACTGGCGTAAGCTCTGGGAAACACACGGGCACCAAGGGCCTGCTCCTAAGACATTCTTGACACGACACATTCATGTGGCAGAGACAGATGAGCAGGCCCGGGCGGAGGCTGAGCCCAACCTGGTTCTGCCTCGCGAGCCCGACCCTGAGTTCGATGAGTCTGGTCGAGATGCTATGGCCAAAGCGGGCATGGCGCTAGGGCTGGATAACCGGTATACCGACCACGAGCCGACGCAAGAGCAGATGGAGCTACGTCGCGTTTTCCGAGAGCGAGGCCAGTCCTACAACTTCTGGGTAGATAACGGCATCGCCATAGTGGGTAGCCCGGATACAGTTATACGGAAAATGAAAGAGCAGCAGGAGCTGGTCGGGCACGATGTGTTTTGTGCTCAGCACGTTTTCGGTCACATGCAGCGGGACGTGGTAAAGAAGTCTATCGAACTTTTTGGCAAAGAGGTGCTGCCCGCGTTTCAATAAATGGCTAGAACTTGAATAGGAATCGTCTCCCACGGGCTCAGGACTAACGGTCAAAAACAAAGGTTAACAAAGGTTGATTGGGGAATTGGCACTAGCCGGACCTCAAACATCCGTTGGCAGCATGTGATAGCCAACAATTCAAAACTAACTAAGGAGGGAAGTTGGAACCGATAATTAGAAGTCATAAGGGACTGTTTGAGTCTCATGGTACTTCGGCCAGGCTAGTTTGGCTGGACGACAACCCACCCACCTGCACCATGACTTATCTGGAGATAGATCCGGGTAAGACCAGTCCGCACCATATTCACGAGTGGGAGCACGAGGTGTACATCATTGAAGGCACCGGTACGCTGGTATGCGATGGTAAGGAGTATCCGGTCAAGGCTGGAGACGCCATATACGTACCGCCTAATATTGACCACTACACGCTGAACAGCGGTGGCCCCGGCGTGCTGAGGCGTATCGAGGTCAATCCTCTTATCGCGGCCCAGAGCGGCGGTGCACAGAACGACGGCGGCGAAGGCACCGGCGAAGTCCCTGTCATTAGCAACCTGGCAGACCTGGATCTGGTGCCGGGGCCGGCGCAGCATGTAATAGCCGGTCCGCAGGGCGCTCAGAATTACATCATGGCCCACCGCTGTTTAGGTGGCAACGACAATAGCCCAATGCACGGGCACGAGTGGGAGCACATGGGCTTCATTCTCAGTGGTTCCTGTCTGCTTATAGTGGATGGCAAGGAGTACACCGTGACCGAGGGTGATGCCGTCCTGGTTCCGCCTCACGCAGACCACGAGTGGCGGGCCATTGGCGACAACAAGGCAGCATGGCTTGTCTTCAACCCGACAACTGATTAGTATTCCAACGAAAAGCAGGGTCGGCAAAGCCTGTATTTCGAAAATGAAGAATTGATTAATGACGGCGATTCAATCAAACGGGTATTACGCCCGTCATTCTTAACGACGACGAAAGCGACGTATCCGCACTAATATAGTGGCCAGCTTCCCGTAGAATGGTGTGCTGTTAATTCAAAATCAAGAAAGGGATATTTTGACAACATTAGAAGGACGATTCTTGTCCAGTTACGGTGTGTTAGCGGGACTGGGACGGGTAGACTCAGAAGGAGTCCCCATTCCCAACGCTGCCATCATGGCAGTTAACCCTGACCAGTGGCGGATTATATCGGAGGCCTGTTTCGGCTATCTGTGGAACCGCTCTGGACTCACGCCTCAACAAAGAAGCCTGGTAAC
>CAJWRP010000039.1 GCA_913046025.1 uncultured Chloroflexota bacterium | reverse complement strand
CGTAACAAGCCGTCGCCAGCAAAGCTGCAGAGACAAGCCCTCCCAACACAAGAACCTTGGTAATCCATAGCCTGTTCATGTTCCGGCCTAATGAGAAATTCATCTGGCTAGTTGCTCTCCCAGCCACGTGTAATATCTCCCGCTCCCGCCTGTTTCAGCACTTCCTCCGCCTTGGAGATTCTGTCCTCTTCAGTAGTAACAGTCACACCAATATAGCCATCGGAGATCCGCTTATCGTATGCACCCATAAACATACGAGGTAGCCTGGATTCCAGAATAATGCCGATAATCGTGAATATGATAGCACCCAACATGGTGCCCTCATACATGATGATAGCCATGGGCGGTATCGAAAGAATCGGCTTACCACCAGTAACCAAAGGGAAGGCCAACTGGGAGCCAGCCGTTAGTAGCAAGCCTACAATGAACCCGCAGGCAGCTCCAGTCAACGGCCATCGAAATAGCTTGTGCTTAGGTTCCTGCTCGCCAAAGGTTCCTTCCGGGTAAGGTGTTCCAGTCAGAACCTCATATTCATTTGTGGTGTATCCCGCAGAAGCCAAAGCATCCATGGCATCAGCCGCTTCGTCAACCTGGTCTTCAGTAAACAGACCCAATACACTTCTTTTCGCCATAATTGAGCCCCGTCCTAATTACTTGTCTTCAAGAATTTAATCAATATCATCACGGCGTTTCTCGTATACTCGCCGGTACAATTCGCCGCCCTATCTTAATCTCTTCACGGACCTCCATGCCCTCTTTCATATCGAAGATAGGAATTATCGGGAAGAATTTTGCGAAAAGAAGCATGCCCAGTGCGACAAAAGCAAAGGTTTCAAGAACAATCAAAATCTCGATAATGCTGGGGCTGTACGTACCCCAATCGAAGGAGAAAGGCGTCCTACGAGCCAGACCTGGAATTATTATCAGGAAGCGTTCCAACCACATGCCTACGTTAACAAGAATCGTCGAGAAGAACATGAGCATCGGGCTACGCCGAACCCTCTTGAACATCCACATAGGTACAGGTATGAAGAAGGCTGTTAACAAGAAGAACAGGAACAGCCACATATTTGGCGATTGGAATACCTGGAACTCTCTCAACGCCAGTTCCGGTCCTTCCAAGGTATAGAGAGCGAAAATCCACTCTACGAAGAAGAAGAAAAACCACGTAACAGCTACGACGATAAGCAGCCTACCAATTGCGTCGAAATGGTCAGGGCGAAGGTACTTATCAAGCTTCCATAGCCAGATAGCCAAGGCCATGATCATCGCAACTGCCGACACACCAGAGTGAATAGCTCCGATAATGAAGTATGGCGCGAATATGGTCGAGTGCCAGCCCTCAACACCGATCGCAACTGCGAAGTCCCATGACACGATACTGTGTACTGAGACGAACACGGGCAGTACAAGAGCGGAAAGCAGAATGCCCGCTATGGCCTGTAGCTTCCACTGTCTAGGAGTACCACGCCAGCCGAGGCAGAGTACTCCATAGATCTTCGGAGCATACTTGCCTGTCGCCTTGTCTCTCACAACGGCGATGTCAGGTATAAGAGCGACATAGACGAACAGCGAACTGCCGATGAGGTAAGTCATTACAGCGCTGGGGTCCCATACGAATGGGGACCGAATGTTCATGAAAATGCCCCGGGAAAAGTCGTATGGATATACCCAGAACAGTCTCCAGGGTCGACCAACGTGGAACATGATGTTGGACAAGGCAGCCATTAATGAGAAGATCGTCATCACTTCTGCAGCGCGTGTAACCGGCCTGCGCCACTCAGCCTGAGTAAGACGCAAGATAGCTGAAATCATTATGCCCGCATGGCTTATGCCAATCCAGAAAACAAAGTTTGTTATGTAAAAGCCCCAGAAAACTGGCCTGTTAAGACCGGCAACGCCAAGCCCTTTATTTAGCTCATAGCCGTAGGCACCGAGGCCTGTGAATATTATCAGCACAAGGACCGCGACCGCCGGCAGCCACCATTTGGGCATACCCAGTACGCCAGCCAAAAGGTCGTCGTTTATTTTTGTTTGACTAAGTTGGACGTGATCCTGCATTTAGCAGCTACTCCACCCTTTGCATACTCAAAATTATCGAGGTTTACCCAAAACCAGAACTTCTGTCCGGTGGTAAGCCTTATGGAACTTGTACAATACCAATTCTTTCTGTTCCCAAATGTTGACCGGCGGGATGATTCTGGAGGCCAGAAGGTAGAAAAGAACTGCGCCTCCGATAACACCTAGCACGATGAACACGTCAGCAACACCCGGCATATTAACCTTAGGCAGGTTGTCCAAGGCCAACTCGTGGGCTGCCCCCGGTTCACCTATCCTTTGCACAATGCCGATATCGTTAACAGACCAAGCCGGGACGTAATATCTAAGTTTATCGAAGAAGGTACCTACTAGAACTGATACCGACATAACGGCCGGGCCCCAGAAGCTCTTCCGAACTCGGTTCCACATCATGAACCACATTGGCGTCAGAAAGCTAAGAACAAACCCTGCCATGAACGCCGGCTGGTAAGCACCTGTCATCAGGTAGCCTAAGACAGCCTGCTCGGCAGGCTTCTTGCCATACCAGAACACGTTGAAGCTGGAGAACCAAAACCAGAACCAGAGCAGTGAAAGCGCAAACAGCAGTTTGCTCAGCGCCCAAAACTGGTCCAGCGTGATGTAATCCTGGTACCCGCCGAACTTCCTCAGGAAGAACATGGTCAAAATAACTGTCGCCACACCTGCCTGAAGCGAGTTAGCCGCATGGGTCAGGGGGTAGAGAGAGTCAATCCAGCCCGGTACTAGAACCATCAAAAAGTCTGTGCTCACCAGGAAGTGAACAAACACAAGCATCATGAAATAGAAGGCGCCCACAACACCCATTCGATGGTGCAGCATATTCCACTGTCCCGTCGAACCTATCCATCCACGAGAAAGACGGGCCGCCCACTTCTGCCTCCAACCCGTGCTGTGCTCTCGCATGAGAGCCAAGTCAGGCATGGCAGATAACCAGAGCAGTATGACGCCTAGAGACACCAGCGCCAATATGGCCGCCGACATCCAGATGTGCGGCGAATATATAGGCACGCGGCTAAAGAAGGCATCGTTGATATCGTAGAACCAGAGGCTGCGTCGTCCGTCGTTCAGCGGCGGCAATATCCACAGCATAGGAATGAAGAGCAACAGACTGAATAGGCCAGCAGCCGACCAAAGCTCCGCCACGCGGGATATCGGACGCCGCCAATGAGCATTGGCCATTCTTGTGGCGATTGCCACCATTGGAGCTGCTGAAGCCGTTGTCAAAATAAAACTGAACATCAATACGTAATAAGCCCAAACAGCTCGGTCGCTCACGCCTTCCACCAAATTCATGACAAATCCAATTATGCCCAGCACAAGTAAAATGCTGGCAGCGACCACTCCACGCAACCACATATCGGTTACTTTGGCGTGATTGTTTACAAGGTCATTCACAACTTCGGTTGGAGAGGTGAATGGCACATACATGCCCTCTACGTGGTGACCGTTACCCTTATGACTAGCCATGTACGTTGTGTTCCTCGGCCGTCTTGTCGACCTTCTTCAGGTATACAACATTGGGATTCGTTCCCAGGTGCTCAAGCACCTTGTATCCTCTACCTGCAGGATCTGACACCGGACGCCTTCGAGTTGCTTCTTTAATCTCTTGGGAAATATTGCTTTCGGTGTCATCAATATTGCCGAACATCAGCGCGTGCGTAGGGCAGGCATTTACGCAGGCAGGGCTGATGCCTCTGTCCCCGTCTTCCACTACTTCACCATCTCTGGCAGCTTCTCGAGTTGACCGTCGGATTCGCTGCACGCAGAAGGTACACTTTTCCATGATGCCCCTGCTTCTTACTGTGACATCTGGATTTAGCTGGTTCTTAAGGGTTTCCGGCCACTCTGGCTCCCAGAAGTTAAAGAACCTAGCCTGGTATGGGCAGTTGTTCGCACAGAACCTGGTGCCAATACAGCGGTTGTAAACCTGAACGTTCAAGCCCTCGCTGTTGTGGTAAGTTGCAAATACTGGACAGACAGGCTCGCAAGGCGCATCGTCGCACTGCTGGCAAAACACAGGCATAAACCTGGCCTTAACGTTGGGGAATTCCCCTTCCCAATAGCGCTCAATTCGAATCCATTCGATAGCGCGCCGCTGGTTGAAGTGGCCTTCCTCGTTTATGGGGACGTTGTTTTCAGACTGGCATGCAACGACGCACGCCTGACAGCCGATACACTTGTCGATATCGACCAGCATTCCCCATTTTTTCTCTTCTGCCATACCCAGTTCCTCCGGAGGTCCTTCACCATGCCAGGACCAAATCGTCATTTTCTCAGATTGTTAAGCTGCCCTAACCGTCTATTGGTGTTATCTTGATAATTAGCTGCTCTTCGTCACGTGGAGCTTCAGTCACCGCGTTCTCAAACTTCGATACTTGAATCCACTGGCCAGTCTTGGCAATATTGACTTTGGTTGCCGCCCAGGCCAGAGCGCCAGTCTTCTCATCTGATCTAGTATCCAGAATGGAGTAGACGTTTGCTCCACGGTCCTTGGCGTACCTGCCGCCGGCAATATGCCCCTGTCCTACAGGAACAGCTATAGCGTTAGGCGAAACCGCTGGATGAGGATATGCAACGGCGTCTATGCTTCCAGAAGAGGAAGTGATTCTTATCACGTCTCCCTCTTTTATATCCAGCTCTTCTGCCTTGTGTTCGTTAATTTCAACCCACGTCTGCCACGTCGCCGAGGTTATTGGATCAGGAGTTGCCTGCAACCATGGCAAGGCCGCACCCCGACCATCGCCAATTCCTGTGCTGGCGAAAGGCATCAGGTAGAAGTCGCCATTGCTAAAGGTCGCTTGTGAGACCTCAACCAGAGCCGATGGGGCTGGCACACGATCTTCCGTGGCCGACGAATCCCACCAACCTCCGCGTTGCAACAATCCGTTCCAGAAGCCCTCAAATGTGGCCGCCTTCACCGAACCTCTGTTTTCGTCAAAAAGCGTTTTTGCGGCGTCCCGAACAATCTCTTTCATTGAATCGCCGGACTGCCCCAGATCTAATTCAAGGCCCTGCGCCGCGCCCAAGAGAACATCACCGAAGCTCCTGGTGCCCAACTGCTCGCCTCGCGCCTCAAGGAAGGGCCTGACAACGGGCTGTTGGAATCCAACCGTCTGGTAACCAGTACCAGAGTCCGGAACATCAGTGCCCCAGTCTTCCAGATAGTTGTGCTGAGGAAGAATCAGGTCGGACATGGCCGTCATGTCGTCCATTAAGCCTGAGAAGCTGACAATTAGCGGAACGTTGAATGATGCGCTCTTAAAGCCAGTTGCATCTGGCAGGCCGTGCCACAAATCCGCATCTCGGACCATAAGCGCCTGCACTCCGCCGCCGTTCATCTCCTCGGCAAGCCTGTGCCACTCCGCGAAGGAGGACACACCAGCAGTAACCGGTACATCTTCAAAAGGCGATTTCGGATTGAATACGACCCCACCTGGCTTATTTACGTTGCCAACCAACTGGTTCAGCGAATATATAGCCACCAGGTTAGCGAAGCCATTTGTATAAGCGCCGGCGGGACCGCCACCAATGGCCAGTGATGGGCCGTGGCTAGCGAACCGAACCGCCAGACTATGTATATCTTCAGCCGAGAGGCCAACTGCCACGGCTACGTTAGCTGGAGCGAAATCATCGATGTCGAAGTTTACGTTGCTGGTCAGGGCTCGGGCAGCAGCGTCGTCGCCGAGACCATCGTGAATTATTACCTGTGCAATGCTGAGGGCCAGAATGCCCTCGGAACCAGGGTTAAGGTATACCCACTTGTCCGCGTTAGCAGATGTCATGGAGAAGCGTGAGTCCACGTGAATGAAATCGCCGCGCTCCCGATCGCCCTGCCGGAACTCGCCATACCCTCTGGCGTACCGTACCGGCGAACCCCAGGTATTGAGGAAGTCTGCCCCGAAGGACAAGACCACATTTGCATTCTCTATGTCGAAGTCAGGCATAATGTCCTGACCGAACACGTGCTTGATGGCGCGCCTTACCGTGGTACGCTCCATTGGTTCATAACCCATGTGGCGTGCGCCGTATTCAGAAGCGAACTTTTCAACTATGCTACCCAGGTGTCCACCGACGGGGTCTGTTGCCAAGACAACTGAGGACTGACGACCGCCGTCCTGTAAATTCTTCAACTGCTGAATTAGACGCGCTTTGGCATCGTCCCAGCTTATCTCTCGGAACTGACCCGATCCGCGTTCGCCGACACGAACCAACGGCCCGCGAATCCTGTCTGGATGGTAGAGCGCTTGAAGGCCTGCCTCACATCGTACGCTATGGCTGCCCTCGTTAATGGGATAGTCCACATTGCCTTCGACTTTTTTGGCACGACCCTCCATGACCCTAACGACGATACCTTCGCTAGTGGAACACTGGCGGCACATAGTGGCATACCAGTTATCCAGACCGGTGACGAGGTCCTCAGGCATTTCAACGGGCGCTTGGACCAGCAGCTCATCTGCCGGAACGCCACATGCCTGAAACACCACCGCACCTGCGGCAGAGCCACCAACAACGGTTAGAAATTTTCTTCGAGTTATCGCCATTCTTTAAACAAAGCCTCTAGAAGTGAGCCTAGTAATGACAGGTTGTGCAATCTGTCGGGGCGTTGTTGTCCCTGTGGCAGTCGACGCAATCAGCCATCTTTAGCGGACGTACCTGCTGGACCGTTGCCATGCTGCCAACGTCGCCATGGCATACTGAGCAGACCTGCGCCTCTGCAATCTCAATGGTCTGACCAACTGCAGCGCCACGCACAATCCTTTGCGCCTCGGCCAACCTGATTTCTGTCTCAACCGACGGATTAACTACGTCGGTCCACTCTTCAACAATTGTTTTAACACCGGAGAATCTTCTAATATGCGCCTCGTGAACGAAGTGCACATGGTCGGGAACACGATGGACACGCACCCAATCTATAGGGCGGTCATCGGCAACCTGTTTTCGAAGGTCTTCGATCTGTTCCAGTCCATCACCCACAACCTCGTGGCAAGTCAAGCACAGGCCAGCCGATGGTATCGTAGCTGCTGCGCCCTCAGTCACATTCCTGTGGCAGAAGGTGCAGTCCAAGCCCAAGTCCTGAACGTGAGTTGGGTGAGGGAAATCAATTGGCTGTGTGGGTCCCTCGTCATATCCGAATATGACTGGTGTGCCCAGCCAAGCCGAAATTATCCAGATCAGCGCAAGTACCAGCCCTACAAGTGCGGCTAGGCTCACGACACCCATAATGCCGAACAGCGCTAGCTGCTTGCCCGTAGGCTTCCGTATTTGAAAATCGCCAGGTATCAAAGTAGGTTTTCCCTATATGTAGTAATCAGGCCAAAACCTCTGGAGAACGCCAGCAGTCAGCCCTATGACCCGAATAATGAAGAACACCGCAATCGCCAAGCAAGTGAACGCAAAAACATAAAAAGCGATTCTTGCTTTGTGAAAGGCCTGAGGAACATGTCCTGACATGATGAACGATGGGAGGAAATTGTGACCCACGATTATATTCGCCGCAAACAATACTATGAAAAGGACCACGATCCAAAGCGAAGTAAGAAGTTTTCCCAGTTCGCTCCACTCTAGGTGGCCAAGAGCCGATGGATCCATTAAACGACTTGCCTCGTACTTTTCATATACCGCCGCTGTCGGCGATTGGCTTCAACAGCCTGGTGAAAATTATCACAGTTGCTCAGAACGTGTCAAGGGTTTATTGACCTTTTACTGCGCTGGAGAGCCCTTAAATTCCAAGGCGTCCCACCTCTTAGCAGTCCCACCATGCAGTGTCGCATTGTCTGCCCAAATCACGGGCAGAATTATAGCAGCTTTCCACGACATTTGAACCATTTCTGCTCTCATTCCCTGAAGCCCTCCACAGCGTGAGCCTTCAGAAATTCCTCATCCAGATTCATTCCCAGACCAGGCCGGTCCGACAGGTACAGGTCGCCGTTGCGTATATCTAGCGGCACGTCCATGAACTTGTTGTATCCGCTGAGGTCGTAACGAATAGTCTCCAGCTTGTAGAAGTTCGGAACGGTCATCATCACCTGCGCTCCGGCCATGATGTTGATTGGTCCGCTGGCGTCATGCGGCGAAACCGGAATGTAGTAGGCCTCCGCCATGGTAGATATCTTCTTAAGTTCGCTGATGCCTCCGGTCCAGGTCACATCAGGCATGATGTAGTCTGCTAGGTTGTTTTCGAAAATTGGAACGAACTCGAACCTGGTGTGCAGCCGCTCCCCTACACTAATGCGCGACGATATCTTCTCCCGGACCTGTTTTAGCGCTGAGTAACTTTCCACAGGTACGGGCTCTTCAAACCAGTGAATGTTGTAGGGAGCCAATGCGTTAGCTAGCTGTATAGCGGTGGGCACGTTGTACCTGCCGTGGGCGTCGATAAGCACCTCTATGTGCGGGCCAACGGCTTCACGAACGGCAGCAGTAATTTCCACAGCCTCCGCCAGGCCTTGCGGGCTCAGTTCCCCGTCCATGAAGGTGATGTTGCCGTCTTTCATACCGCCATGCAGGGAGTGCATCATGGGGTCCATCTTGAGTGCGCGATGCCCGGAAGCGACGATCTCTTTGGCGTCCGCAACGGCCGCTTCAGGAGTGGCAGGCTCAGGTGGATGGGTATAAAGGGCTATGCGGTCTCTGACAGGCCCGCCCAGAAGGGCATATATGGGCTTGTCCAAGCTCTTGCCCAGGATATCCCAAAGGGCGATGTCGATGCCGCTGATGGCCGCCGTGGTGGCTCCGCGAGTGCCCGTGTAGGTGAACAGCCGAAAGGTGCGCTGCCATATATACTCGATGGCCGTCGGGTCCTGTCCCACCAGGAAGACCTTTAGCTCCTGTATGTAGCGTCCGATGGCCCGGTTGCCCACGAGGCCAGGGTAATTGGTGACCTCGCCCCAACCGTCTATGCCCTCATCTGTCTCTACTTTGAGAAAGATGAATTGCCTCTTTTTTGGCAGCCTTGGCGTGTCGCCTCCCGGCCTGTCGTCCCAGTCCGTCTCGATGACGTAGACCTTAACGTCTGTTATTTTCATATCTTTCCCTTTTAATTAAGCCGATTCGCTTCAACCAGATTTTTCAACTTATGAAATCTTTGTCACCAGTAGGAATGCCTCTCCACAAACTAACCTATAGGACACACTCAAAAATGCGCCCCGAATGCCGATTTCATCGAGCATCCTCGACGAAGTCGGGACCTGTCAAAGGGCCGTTCTGCCACACAAGGCAGTGGTTCAAGACACCTTACGTTACGTTCCAGCGGGGGTGTTCGGAGGCCTCTTTTTGCAGGCGCTGAGGAAGCCAGTCTCTAACGGCTGGATTAACGTAGAACCTGGGCTCCAGCAACTCCTCTTCGTTCGCAATCACACCCTCTTCAATGGCGATGCGGGACAGAGTCGAGTAAGGAAGCAGTCTGTTGCCAACCCTCAACACCACGAAGACGGGCTGAGTTTCTTTAAGGAAATCTAGTTTTTCGTTTACCGTCTCTTCGGTCTCACCAGGCAGTCCGAACGCCATGTTCATCGTGTGCGGTAGCTCCACCGACTTGCATATGGCTGAAGTTTCGCGAAGCTGGTTCAGACGTGATGTAAGGTCCTCGGCAGTGGCGCTGCCCTCATTAAGGAGAGCCAACGAGCACCCTGATCGCTTCATCAGTTCGGCCAGTTCGCCGTCGAAGTCATTTGGGCGTATTCCAGTGTTCCAGCGAATTCCCAGGTTGGCGTAGATAATCGTCTTGCATAACAGTTTGGCATCCTCAGACGGAACGTTGAAGCCCGAGGATATGAAGAAGAATTTACGGATGCCAAAATTTTCCTGTATCCCTCTGATCTCGTCCAAAACTACGGCGACATCTCTGATGTGTCGATCATCGCCAGTGTGCCACGCCGTATCGCTATCCTTGGGGTAGTACGCCGAAGCAAGCTTGGTTATCACGCCAACGCCGAACCCAGAGCCGTCGTATTTCTTCATGTCCAAGAGGTCTAACCGGGGCTTAACTTCGAAGGTAGACGAGAAGCTGCCCTCCCCAACGATGGTCTGGCCGTCTTCCCTGTAAACCAGGCCAGGAATATCTTTGTAGCTCATGTTGTCATCCAGTCGCTCCAGCAGTTGCGCGAAGGCCTGCGTAGCGTCTCCAACCACTCCGAGGTCGGCCTCGACATACTCAAGACACCTTGCTGGCAGTATGCTGAAGGCTGGCCCACCGCATACAGTGACGGCCTTACTCTGCGCTCGAATGCGCTGAACAACTTCCTTTACTGCAGGTAGGTTGGACACCGGGTTGAAGTAACTCTGGTTATCCAGATTACGTATGGACAGGCCAACAACGTCGGGCTGAAAGTCTTTGACCACGGCCTGGACCTCATCAGCACCGTCCTTGGCAAACATGAGGTCCAGCACGCGCATCTCATGACGAGACTCATCCACACTGGCGGCGAGGTAAGCCAAGCCAAGGTTATAGTGAGCCAGAGAATGCCCTTGTCGAGCCGCCTTATGAAACCATTCGAGTGCCACCGGCTTGTCGTGTTGTACACCTCTGCTTTCCATATAAAAAATACCGAGGTTACACTGCGCTGAGGCCAAGCCTTGTTCGGCCGCCATGCCGTACCACTTGACTGCCTCTGAATCGTCCTGTGGCGCCCCTTCGCCTTTTTCGTACATCTTACCAAGATCTTGCTGCGCAAATATATATCCTTGTTCAGCTGCTAATCGATACCACTTTACTGCTTCTTTGTCATCTTGAGTCACACCTTCTCCTTTTTGATACATCCAACCAAGATTGTTCTGTGCATCTGCGTCATCTTGCTCGGCTGCTAATCGATACCACTTTACTGCTTCTTTATCATCTTGCGTGACACCTTCTCCAT
>CAJWRP010000038.1 GCA_913046025.1 uncultured Chloroflexota bacterium | reverse complement strand
CACAGCATGCCCGGCGTACAGAACCACGTCGCGTGCCAGGACATTGCTTCTCATGTAACCAAGGTTCATGGCGCCTTCGCCGTAGTCCACCATCGTGCCCTCGGCGGTTGCCGGCAGGTCGGCTGACGTGACCAAAGCCCGTATCCCTGGCAATGCCGCCGCCTTCGAGGTATCTATCGAAAGGATCTTCGCGTGGGCATGTGGACTCCGCAGAATCTTCCCATGTAGCAACCCGCTGGGCTGCACATCAGCCCCATAAAGCGCCCTGCCTGTCACCTTATCAGCACCATCATGGCGAATGGGCCGAGTGCCTATAACATTGAAGTCACCATTTGATAGCACTACGTTAGGTTGAAATTTGGATTCAATCATTACCAGGCCTCCATGTTATTGGTGCAAACTTCACATGAGTTTAGGCAAAATATCGGTAAGTAGCCTCATTTCCATTAACAAGAAGTGGGCGCGGGTGTTCTGAAGTCGGGATCAATCCGGGCGCACCACACCAGCCTTTGGAGCGAGTGTAGCAATGGGTCTAGGGGGCGTCAAGAAATCACGTCTACCCACGCGAATTCCAACGGATGAGGAACTAAATGGACTGTGCGAGCCACTAAGGGGTAACGAAAATATGTCGGAGGCAGATGAAAAGAGAAGGTGTCGGCAGACCCGGCTGGAAGAGGGCTTTCGTTAGTCTGTTTCGGCTATTCTCCCTGTTTCCTTCAGGAACAGCTCTTTCCGCGCTCCTGATAACCCCTTGAACATGCGAAGCTCGTCATACAAAGGGGACTCCCCTGCGTTCTGCCTCTTCTTTAGCAGAGCATCTATTCGTTCGGGGAAGTTTTCCACATCGAAGGGTTTGATCAAAAAGTCGTCGACATCAATCTGTTTCCTCTGAAGCACCGAAAAATCGCTGGACACACCAGACATCATCAATATGAAGGTGTCCGACATCTTGCGAACGATCTTGCAGAACTCATGACCGTCCATTCCAGGCATCCACATATCGGAGATTACGACGTAGGGTTTGTAGTTCTCCAAGGTCTCCAGTGCCTCTTCAGCGGATGCAGCTAACACGGTAGAATCCCCCGCTTCATCTAAGACGTCCTTTAGTATTTCGCGTACAGACGTGTCATCATCGGCGGTATAAGGATATCACTGGTCATGATTCTTCCTCTCACGATGCCAGTGTCTGCATATTGAATAGATTGGCGCGAGTGGGCCAGTTAAAACAAGATTGGTACCACCTATTTATATTCGTCGACGAATTAAGACCCTTAGGAGAAGCTTCAAGGAACTGCCTGCCCTGCCATGACGCCCGTGCACCTCTCGTGGTCCACGGCGACCTGACCGTTAACTACCACATAGGGAATGCCAGCCGGGAACTGGCGGGGATCGTCATAAGTGGAGTTGTCGATTATGTGGTCAGTGTCAAATATGACGAGATCTGCAAAGAATCCTCTTTCGATCAGACCGCGGCCAGTCAGGCCAAACCGCTTGGCAGGCCGGTCTGTCATTCGATGGACCATATCCTCCAGACTAAGAACGCCGAACTCTCGTCGAAGTCGTCCCAGGAATCTGGGGAAAGCCCCGAATGATCTGGGATGCGTAAAGCTTCCCGCAGGTGTAATGTCGCTGCAGGCCATGTAGTCGGGCCTCGCCAGCAGTTGCAAGCAATCAATGCTGTGCTGACGCCATCCAGCTACGTTGTGCGGAGGAGCGCCTCGATAGCCTACTTTTAGGTTTTCATAGACCAGAAGATCGCAGAGAGCGTTTTCTACTGTTACCCCCAATTGCATAGCCACATCCGGCAACGTCATGCCCTCAAGATGGCTGTTCTTGGGCAAATAGGTGAACACAACCTCGTTGAGAGCTACTGACATCCCCAGCTCTTCATGCAAAGCGTCGCATATTTCCTGGCGTTGGTCGGGATCGGTGAGCCTTCGCATGATTGCGTCCGGCCCGCCATCTTGAACATAACTAGGAAGGATGCTCACGGAGATTGAGCTGCCAGTCGGGTAGGGGTATATGTCCAGAGTGCAGTCGACACCCTCGGCTTTTGCCGCATCCACAGGCCCAAGTCGCTCGTCGATAGTTCCTGGCCTCTTGAAATCAGTTCTAAAATGCGAAAGGTGAAGCTTCACTCCCGTCTGGCGCTCTACCTCCAGCGCCTCAAGAACGCCATCCCCACCAAAGGCTCTATCCAAATGGGCCCGCCGAGGTTCAGCTACATAGATGCTGTTCGTCTCCTGCACTGTCTTGCAAAGCTCTATGAATTCCTGGGTGTCGCCCCAAGGCCCGGGATAGTAAGTACCACCCGTAGAGAATCCAACCGCGCCCTGCTCAATCCCCTCTCTTACAAGCCCCTTAGCTTTGTCCATGTCGTTGCCAAGCAGGGGGACGTCCCGAAAGCCGAGAACTTCCAGGCGAATGGTCCCCTGCGGCACTAGATAAGCTGTATTAATGGCGACTTTCTTGTGGTAGTTGGCTCGAAAAGCCGCAACGCTACTCATGTCAAGGTCTTCCGGCGGATCGCCTAGCAGTCCTCCAAGGTAGTGCCTGTAAGTGCGGTAATTCTCAGGCGATAGCGGGGCGTAGGACATGCCATCCAGGCCTAGTATTAGCGTTGTGATGCCCTGACGCAGGCCGTTAGCGTGCTGGGGGTCTACGAGAAGCGCCCCTTCGGAGTGCGTGTGCGTGTCGATGAACCCAGGAGAGACCACAAGACCACTGGCATCTATGAAGCGGACTGAGTTGGCCCTGGAGAGATCACCAATGGCCTCGATACGCTCGCCCTTAATACCTACATCGGCGGGATAACGGAGCGCCCCTGACCCATCGACTACAGTTCCTCCGGAGATGATCACGTCAAACAAATCAGACTCTCCTTAGTTCCGTACCTCTTGGAACATGCGGGTGACGCTATCTAGGCTGTAGGTAGACTCCCTGCTTGGAAAGTTGGTCCCTAACTTCAGGGATGCTGACGTCCCGCACTTTGACACCTGAACCGGTCGCGACGGCAGCAGCAACACCCGCTGCCTGACCCATGAGCCAACACTGGGGCACCTCACGCATGAAGGAGTGCGATGCAGGATCGCTGGAAAGATTACGTCCAGCAGCAAGCATGTTATCCAGAGACTCAGGAATCAGACAGCCCAGCGGCAAAGAGACGTTGGCAAAGCGCCTGTTGGGCGAAGGCGACACTCCAACTTCGTCTTCCTGTACCTTCCCCGCCTTCCACTCCTCGCCGACCATTCGCTTTACACCGTTCAGACGCCTGCTGTGACGCGTACCAATTTGAGGAGAGGTATCCATCAACCACGCACCCTCGAAACCCGGCATGTTCTTGCGATAGAAATCCAGCATCAACACTATGCGGCGGCGACCTTCGATCTCCACCGTCGTTATGTCTTCAAGGTCCAGCGGACTATACCCGGAGAACTTTGGAGCCATGAACAGGGTCACGTCGTCCCGCGGCATCATGTGAGGCCTATCTGGCACGCCGATTTTGCTGCCCCGCGACATGTTCGCCCTGTAGTCGTCAGCTCGATTGCGTCTAAAGTCTCGAAATTTTTCCATGTCCACACCACCCCAGCGACACGATATGTTCATGAGATTATGAACGGTAGCGGGTATGACGAAGTTCGCGGCTTCCGGGTCTTGTCTGGGATCGAAGACGTCCGTCTCATAAAGAGCACCGGCCAACGCGAATATGTCACCGTCTCCGGTGGCGTCGATGACCACATCTGCCAGAATGGCCTGACGGCCAGCCTTGCTCTCGAAGATGACGCCTTTCATCTCGTTGCCGTCACGGACCGCTTCAACGCCCCACGCATGAAGGATCAGCTTCACACCCTGTTCTAGCGCGTGTTCCATGTACGCAATCTTGAGCATTTCGGGGTCAATTGTAGGCGACCACGTCACCGTGGATTGGAAAGCGTTATGTCGCTCCTGCCAGTAGTCCACAAGCAGGCTATCCCTGGAACCCCAGAGTTCGTCCGGCGGCCCAAGAACTGCGTCCTTAGGCACGCGGTCGAGCAGGTCCCTGGCGTATCCTGAGATCACCTGCTTGCCGTCCCAGTCCGTCATACGGTCAATCCAGATTACGAAGCCTCCAGTCGACATGCCGCCTAGATGTCCGTACCGTTCGACCAGCACAGCATCTGCGCCTGCCGCTGAGGCAGACGCTGCCGCCGCGCAGCCTGCGGGGCCACCACCAACTACAAGGACGTCACATTTTCTCATCACCGGCGTTTCCCTTGCTGGCTCGTGGACGGTCTGGGAGTCAGGCATTCAATAAACCTCTTTATTATCTTGTCACTAATTGATCTAAATTTTTACGCGCGGACCTTCCGGCCGCGTCGAACACTACGAGCGCCGCATTTAGGTATCCAAATTCAGAACCATGATAAAGCTCGTTACCACCACAAATGCCCACAAGAGCCACTAGTGGCGGTAACGAGACCGTAAAGGCTAGCTACGCTTCAACCAATCCTTTTTCTACGGCTTGCGATCGAAGGTCTCCGGCAGTTGCTATGTGCGCCTTGATACCTTCGGTTGCGATTTTCAGCATCTCGGTATCGAGAGACTTGGCTTCGTCCTGATATCCTGCGGCCTCAAGAAGATTTGCGCCGTTATCGCGGATCTGCCCCAACGACCAGTCAATTTGCCCCGACTCATCTTTTAGGCCATCGGGGAATTCCACGTGCGACCCCCCTGCGCCAAGCTTGTCGTATCCAAGCTCATGCCAGTGGCCAGGGTCGCCATGGCAGTCGAAGCGTATGACCTCCACACCCTTGACATCCACACCGAAAGTCGGACCGCCTATTTTGGACTTCAGGCACCTCATGGGCCATAGGTAGACAGTAACGTCACCGGACTGGGAAAGCGTATTGACTAGTTCATTCCCCAGGTATGTTTCGCCTGCTATTGTCGTTGCCAATTGATAATCCTCCTATTTCTAATTCCGCATTTTGATGACATTTTAACCTGAAGGTGAAATGTATACCACTAAGCATAGTCCTATGGAGCGCATCGCACTATTTAAGCATTCCCAGGAGCAAGTTCGTCACCTGCTCTGGCTGCTCCTGCTGCACCCAATGCCCGGCGCCTGGCAACATATGGACTCCCTTCATCTGGGTGCAAACGGTCGCCAGCATTTTCTCCAGCGCCCCGGGCCTCTGGTAGCTTCCCCAGTCGCTAGTGCCGGCGATGAAGCAAGACGGCACATCGATGGTGGCACCGGAGAACATCAGCAGGTCGTCGTTGTTTCTGGAACCCGTACGGCTGCGGTACCAGTTCAATCCACCCTGGAACCCGTTCCGAATATACTCACCACTATAGACGCATAACTCATCGTTTGTGAGCCATTGGCACGCTGATATTTCGGATGCAGACGGCATTTCATGTGCGACGGTCTCGGCCATACCTTCGTTGCGATCCATGATGTAATAGGTAGGCATCTTGGCCAGCTCACCTGCTGTCCAAGATTCTATGGCATACGGCCTGTTATCCTTCCAGTCTGCACTCTTGTGATGATAATAAGCCCGCATAAAGTCATGAACGCCTTGTGAGCAGTTGCTCATGTTTTCGTTTGCACCGCGTGTCGAATAGTACCACTGATAGTGCTTACGAGGTCTGTCCAGCCTAGCGAGTTCGTCGTGTATATCTGGCTCACCCAAGGATTCCCTTGAATGATTCTCCCTCGCCGTGTCGAAGGGCATTTCCGGCGGCCCGCTGAAAGGAGCGCTCATCAAGACAACCGACCGAAACACGTCTGGTCTTACCAGAGCGCACCACGCCGCAGCTGATGCCCCAAAATCGTGTCCTACTACTGCCGCCACAGAACGATAACCGATGGCGAAAACCAGTCCCAACGTATCCCTCACCAAGTTGGTAATACGGAATGAAGTCAGATCGCCGTCGTAGCTTGCATCCCAACCAGTGGTCCGGCCGTACCCTCTATGGTCGGGCGCTACGACGTGGTAGCCCGCCCCGGCGAGAGGTAACATCACCTTTCTCCAGCTGTAGGCCAACTCTGGAAATCCGTGAAGCAGCAGTACACATGGACGGTTTGCAGTCTCATAGCCGGCCTCAAGCACGTGCATTGTAAGGCCGTTGTTGTTATCTACGAATCGAGATCTTATACCGACGGGAAGAGTCGTATCCCCATAAGCAACGTTTTCGTTGATCAAATATTTACCCTCTGATATAACGAATTACCTAGACTGGCTCAGAGCCAGCGGGTTCTGGATTCACCCACTGACTAGACTGTGCGAGTTCTCGAATCTCCTCAGTACCACTTGGTCTTATCCACCACATTGATCAGTGACTCATTTGCCATGAATCGTCTGGCGTTGTCTATTAACACCTGGAACCTACGCTCTGGAATATTGCCTGCATCCCGCACCGCCACATGAGGAGTCAGTAATACATTTGGAAGTCCCCAGAGCTTGTGCTCCGAGGGCAGAGGCTCTTCCTCATAGACATCAAGGCCACAGCCAGCTATTTGTCCCGACGCGATGGCATCAGCCAGATCGTCCACCTTGCACACCTTGCCTCTTCCGACGTTGATAAAATAGGCGCTATTTTTCATGAGTTGAAAGCGTCGAGCATCGAACATGCCCTCTGTCTCTGGCGTATGAGGCACTGTGGTGATCACAAAGTCCGCCCGGCCAATGACGCTATCCAGCTCTTCTGATGGATGGAATTCAACGTACGACAAGTCGAACTCCCGGCGAGGCTCTATACCTATTACCTTCATTCCCAATTCGTTGCAAATCCTGGCAGTCTCGTGGCCTATGCCGCCCACTCCGTTGATCAAAACAGTTGAGTCCGAAAGGTTAATGTAGGGAGACTGGCGGGCCTCCTTGTCCCACTTGCGCTGGCGCTGCGCCTCCATGTACCAGGGCAGTCCTCGCGAAAGAGCAAACACGAACATCATTATGTGGTGGGATATGTGATCGAAGTAGATGCCTCTCGGATTGGTAATCGTCAGGGAGTGCTCAACCAATTCGGGGTAATAGTAGCCAAAGAAGGGGCCTGCATCAGGATTGTGAAGCCATGTCAGTTTGCTTGCAGACTCAAGGGCTGCGGGCGGAACCCAACCGAAGGCACCATCTGCGTCTCGGATGGCCTCAACCGCTTCTTCATCCGTTTCAGGCGAAGCTATCTCATACTCGGAGAGCGTATCACTGAGCCTGGCTGCAAATGAACGCTTAAGATCGTCCTGTGGCGGCATGAATACAAATTTTGGCATTTTCTTCTCCGTGTTATTAGATTAAGCAGTTCAGAAATGTTTTGGCGGCATTATATCGGCAACTCATGCAGCTTTGCATTCCCCGCTGTCATTTCAATACGTTGGCCATGGCCAGATCGGATGGATAGGAAGAATATTCATGCCAGAAGGGAAGTTTTATCACGGCGACAACACAGGTACCAGTCCAATTTTTAGACGGACGACTATGGGCAGAATGGGTGTTTCCATCCGCGCAGCCCGTGTTAATATATTGGAGAGTTAGCCTTTACTAGCGTGCGTCTCAACTGGGCATTATCCCCCGGATAATCTGCCAATCGTTTGAAGAACAACTCGATTGCGATTCGCCAATAGCGTGCCCCCATTGAGGAGATGACCTTAGCTCTATCGAGGTTCATCAGTACCGAGGCAAAGGTTACGAGAAGTCCCTGCACGAGCCTACGTAGCTCAGCCGGTAGAGCAGCGGTTTCGTAAACCGCAGGTCGGTGGTTCAAGTCCACTCGTAGGCTCCAGTCTTTCTTGTAGTCGTAGTTGGGCTAATCATGCGTGATTTCTGTATTCGCTCGCTCGTATATCATATACCTCAAAACTATGGACGTTTCTTGATCAGTTATTTCCGGGGTGTGAAATGTTTTGGTTATCTTATCTCATTAGTTTTATAGCGGGTATAGCTGCATGGGTTATAACCGAAAGCCTTATCTTAGTCCTTGTTGTTGCCGTTGCCGTCCAGATCCTGGTCCGCATCTACTTGCTCTCATCGAGAAAACGTGATGATGGTTCGTCCGACAGTTGACACAAATGAACAACACAGCTTAGAGCAAGACTACACCCATGGACTTGCGTCCATTGCCTGAATGTGTGGCGCACCTTTAACGTGCACCCCCAGGCTGCCTTGTCCGTATAGGCCTCATAAAGCCAGATTCTGTTCGTGTCGTCCGGATCCTGATAAAATTCATATCTCTTGGTGTCCGGTTCAGAGGCTTTGGATCCCCGGCCATGTTCTTTGAGACTCTCGATGAAATGTCCCTTATGGTCCGGCTTAATCTGTCTCGGAATTAATAGCGCATACATGGGTACTTCTATACTGACTATCGCAGTATACCTTCCGTGAGGTCATGCACATAATCGCGATTAGAGGCATCTGATGGATGGGTAGGGCTCTCTACGATTTATTGATTTTAAATTTGTCTCTCGGCAAACTATACATGCGGTAGACCGCAGTGCGTAATATGAGGAGAAACGATGTCTACGGACGAAAATACTCGCTCTCCGTTGCAGCCCTTTACAAGTGAACCCGCAGCTCAAAAGGTAAGAATGGCCGAAGACGCGTGAAACACCCGTGAGCCCTAGCGCGTGTCCCTAGCTTAAACGGTGGACAGCACCTGGAGAAACCGCGCCGAGTTTCTATCGGGAAGAGAAGCGATTGTCCATTTCCTGCGCCGTAAATGGGACAGGGAATTGGAGTACCGTCTGATCAAAGGATTGTGGGCATTTGACGGCGTGCACATCGTTATGCGCTTCGCTTATGAGTGGAGGGACGATTCTGGACACTGATTCCGTTCTCATGGCAACGAGAACTGGGATTTCAATGAGCAAGGCATTATGGCGAGGCACATCGCGAGCATAAATGACCTATCAATCGAGGAATCGGACCGCAAATACAACTGGCCACTTGGCCGCAGACCGGACGAACACCCCGGCTTATCCGACTTGGGCCTATGATGCACAAGAAAAAACCTGGACGTATTCACCAGGTATAGAAAAGCTTGAAAGGTAATAACCCATAGTCAGTCTAAATTTGCGACTGACTATGGGCAATTTGTTAGGTTAGAGAGTTACTCCAGCACACTTCCGTAGATGCCCTTGGAGGCGGCGTCCTGCAGTGCTGCGTCGTCAAGCTGCGCTGTCAGGCCTCGCAGGTCTGCACCGCTGGCGTTCTGCAGGTCTTCGACAGCACCGATAAGGCGATCCTGCTCCGTAGCCGTACACAGACCGCCAGTAAGGTCTCTTAGCTTTTCCACATACTCGGCTCTGCCCCACGGACTAGCGCCGTACACGTGGGCATTAGCGACTGCCTTTTCGTCTTCGATCTTAGAACCGTCCGAGAACGTTATTATCATCTTCCCACCAAAGGCCTGCTGCTGCGGGTCTGTGGAGTGGTAGCGGCCCTCCCAGCGTTGATCGAAGGTCGTCTTTACCTTGTTGAGCAGTACGGCCAAAGGCTGGTTGCCCTGAAGGCCGTGGTAGCTGCGTTCGTGATGCCACTCTCCCAGCTCCATAGTCCTTGCGATAGCAAACATGATGCTGTGGTCCAACGTACCCCGTGGCGAGGTCAGGTCTGTCTTCTCCGGATCATTGGCGTCGGTGCCGATTACATGATGAGTGTGGTAGCTGGTCTGAAGCTCGATATTTTCGATGGCGCCGATGCCACCTCTGTCTATCACCTGCTTTCGCATTTCCAGAGCCAGATCAATTATGGCCTGCCCCTGGTACTCGAAAGAATGCTCCTTCGGGTACGTTCGCATAATGTTGCGTAGCTTATCTTCCCCCGGTTCGGGCAACTCCACTCTATAAGTAGAATCCGCTCCGTCCAAAAACTGAGCGATGATGCTGTCGACCCCTTCGTAGATCGGATTAGGGCCCATTAGCCCGTTCATAGAGCTATTAACAGCATCTATGGCGATCTCCGCAGAGAAGCCGGGCACAAACTCCTTCTGAGCTCCAATTTTACCCTTGCGCGACTGCCTGGAAGAGATGCTGTTGTGTACGGCGAAGTTCAACGCGTTATAGATCTGCTCTGTTGGGAGATTAAGCATGGCCCCCAGGCCTGCGGCAGTGCCGGCGGCGATGTGGGTCATATGGTCAACATTGTGACGATGGAGACTGAGGCCTGTGCCGTTCCCTGTTCCGACCAGGGCAACCTGAATTTCATATGCAACAACGATTCCCCTGATAAGCGATTGGCCGTCTACGCCCATGTGCTGGGCCACAGCTAGAATGGGGGATATGTTGTCGTCCGGGTGGGAGTATTCGGCGGCGAGATAGGTATCGTCCTGGTCCAAGAAGCGAACGGCGACCGCATTTGCGCACGCGGCCCTCTCCGGAGCGAAGGTCCGGCTGTTGTCGACACCTATGAGAGTGGCGCCGCCGATCCCTTCAGTGGGGAGCGCCTTCGCCCTTACGACGGCCACAGCAGGCTCGTTTATGGCGGCTATTGCTATGGCAGCGTTATCGATGATCCGATTCTTGACCATCTCTCTAACGTCGTCATCAATGGCAAAGCTGCCGGCCCCGTTGGCAACTTCGGCGATCTTCCAGGCCAACTGGTCTTCCAGAGCCAGGTCGCCGCTAGTCTTTTCCACATGCACGTCGTGTATTGGCATTCTTCTTATGTCCTTTTTCTTGGTCATACGCCGGTAACTTGGCGACCATATATATTTGGGCCGAGGCTCAAATCGCAACACGGCGCGCACAGTATATCGAATGGCAGTATTCCTCCGCGAGTCGTTTTGCTTCACAAGTCGCATTTGACGAATAAATTAGGCTTAACTACAATGCTGCCCGCCGATATAGGCGTCTTTGCCAGCCTTCTATAGGCAATATATCGAACTGTTCGCTTATTTGCTATCGTCGGCGTACAAATCGGTTCGTCAACAGGCGAAGAACTGAAATTCACCTTGCCTGTTAAGACTGTATTTCGACCTGCCGTGGATGTTCGGCGGGCATTTCAAC
>CAJWRP010000037.1 GCA_913046025.1 uncultured Chloroflexota bacterium | reverse complement strand
CCGAATGCGGATCACCATTTAATCTATAGCGGCCACGGTGGGCCTGGGGGAGCTCTTTTTGAAGGCAACTTATCTAAACAGGATGCCTATAGTGTATTAGAGTCATGGAGCCGTTTATTAGGCAGACCGTTAGGCGTGATTGACTTGGGAGGTCCTTGTAACAAAGGCAGTTTTGCCGACCTGGATAATTTCTGTGAGTTCACGGAATATTACATTGCATCTGATATGCCAAACGGGGGATATGGGATGGATGATTGGACCAGCGAGAAATACATGGAAACCGACCCAGAGGCTCAATACCATGATTTGTTTCGCTCGCATGGTAGCCTCGAGGACGTATTGAAGGCTCGCGTTGATTTGAAAAGAAAGCGTTATGAATATTCAAAAAACAACATGATAACCAATCAAGTTGTCCAAGCAAATTATCTTTATTCTTGTTCAGCATTTCGCGTTTTTCAGCCAGAATTCAAAAAATTCCTAGCCGCTGTAAACGTTGATTATCAAATTATAGACGATGCGTATCAGTATATGGTGAACAATAACGCACCTTCAGATCTCAAAGAAACATTTGATTCGGTTTTTGTGCATAAAGCGGACAATAGGGATTTCTTTGATTGGTTCGATGTATTCAATAAATATCACCAAGGGATGCTAATGCCATTACCTACTACCGACTGAGGGGTTTTCACCCGAAGAGTCAATCGATAGTTACGTAACATTGAGATGTATAAAGACGGGGTGAACGGCGTCGACGGACTTTTGCAGGCTAGCGATGTGACAGTCAGTCCGGACGGCAGCCATGTTTATACTACGGGGGCGAGCGATTACGCAGTGGCAGTGTTCAGCATGGACTCATCTACTGCTACCACATCACTCGGAGACTAAAGACTTTTGAGATTCCTTTAATACGCGATAAAGACCAACAAACAAAAAGAATTAACAGCCATCAGCCAGAACCTGAGAATAACAACCAATGATCTGATGGCACGGTTGGATTAGTAAATTGGAATCACTCCAAAAGATTCTTCACCTCAGAAACCACCTTTGTATTTGCCCTGTGGGATATTCCTCGGTAGACGGAACTCAGGGTTGTTCAGAAGGTTGTAGACTCGTTTGTCGACCTTTTCGAGTTCCGACCTCGTGCATATGTGCCACTCGTGGCTACTTTCGTGGCACTTGTCTGTAATCTTTGGGTCTAGAGCTCCAATATTCGCCATCAATGCCCAGTAAAAGTACTCACCGACTTGGCAATGATACCTGCATGAAACATCATAATATTTGTACCAGGCGCCTGCTGGGTACTTTGAAGGAACGGTGTCGAACCGCCCTCCACGGGCCACATTCATGGCCTCTCTTAGTAGGGATGTCTTGTTGATGTCTTCGTCGTTGCCAAAAGCTTCCGGATATGCTCCGTACCATCCACGTGATACCACATGCCATACCTCTTCAAGGTTGCCGTCCCATGTGCCTGACTGCTTGATGCCACCGATCGCCCACTCATCCTCATCGTAGTACATGCTGGCAGCCATTCCTGTGTGATCTTCACAGAACGTCCCACGAGCTCTTTCCCAGAATGTTTCGCGGATTTCTGTGGTCCACACTGGAACGACGTAATTATTTTCTAACAGGTAGGCTAGCACCGCGGGATCGTCTGGTACGCCATCAAGATCGTTGTCTATGAATTCGGCGAGTATATTCGCCGTGTGTACTACATAGTCTCGAGGAGCAGATTGGGTAGAGATTACGTATATCCCGAAAACGTCTATGAACACATCCATAACCGCATTCAGGCAATCTATCGTTGTATGCTCGTTCACTACCTCAAAGACGGGTGTTTTGTAAGGCGCAGGCGTGGGTGACTCTGGTGTGGCCGTATGCGTAGCAGTAGGGGTTGGAGTGAATGTAGGCGCCGCTTGAGCGTTATCCTCAATCATCCATGCCATGGCAGAATCGGGTACCAGCGTGGTGGTGGCGACTTCGAAGGTTTTCACTACGTTCGCTGTTTTGGGATCTACAGTGGCATCGATATCCATTGCAGGCTCCGGTGTGCTGCCGCATGCGGCAAGAGCCAGTGCAATTAGCATGTATCCTACCGAAGGTAGTGCCTTATGTCTCATCATATTCCGCATAACCGTGCCTCTGGGAGCAGGTCAGCGAGACCTTCGGGATGCTAACGTGGCGTCGTTGACCTCTCGTTGTCTTCACACTCTCTCGCGCGATGGCGCTTACTGGTGGCGATAACCGAGGAGCGGATGGAGCAGACCAAGTCCTCTGTCCGTTGGGTCAGAGCGGCCCTTTTAGATTTTGCCGACCTATCATTCGGCTATTTCGTATAACGTAACTGTGATTCCTATTACCAGATTCACACCTAGCGCCTTACGAATTGTACGGCGTCTAAACAGTACAGAGCACACTAGGTCCCATTAATGTGAATTCACAAGTCGATCAATCAAGTTACCCTTCGTGTGTGAACTTTGCAAAGTCATCATTGCGCCAGTTCCAACACTCGGGGTGCATAGTTAATCTCCATTAGTCCTCCAACTATGATGAGCACTACTGAAACTACTGCTAGAACCAGTACGGCTGTTAATACGCGTCTCAAACGCGGGTCGGAGTACTCATACTTGATGATGCCTCGCGATAGGAAAACTCCGGATAGTGCTCCTATTACATAGCCGAAAGCTTCCATTATAAGATGGGGCATGATGGCAACGATCACTATCACAGTATGCAGGAACTGACTTGTATCTCCTCCACTTCCTCCTTGGATGAACAGGACCAACGTGATTGCCCAGACACTGGCGTTCCATCCTAAAGCGATCATCGTCCCAAGTGACCTGTATAGGAGCGCCAGGATAGCTAAGGCGACCAGGACAAATAGGTTGTGGATAATTACCTCGTATCCCAGGGCAAAGCGTTCTGGAGACAGGATGTCCCCAGGCTTAAATCCGGTCTGTTTGAGAATAAACGCGAAGTCCCCCTTAAATCCTCCTGAGTCAGCAAAAATAGCCATAATAAGGAACCCTAAGAACATTCCACCAAAAATACTCATGCCGGATATTGCGCTTTGAGTATTTGCCGTCCTACCGGTGCCGGGCGCTGCCCAGATACGCTCTCGGTTGGTGGCAAGGATCGTATTAAACCGGGGCACCATAGCGGCCGAGGCCAGTGACAGGCCTACCAATCCCGCTTCAGGTACGTTGATTCCCCGGACCACGTAGACACTGACTAGCGTGATTAGCGCCCCCTCTATCCCGATGCGTAGGTTCCACGCGACATTTTCTGGCAGAGGGATCAGGTCCAGTACTCCTGCAAATATGTTGCCTTGTTCTTCCGTCTCGATAGTGCCGTCCTGCATTAGATAAGTCCCTTTCGATTCCTTGGCTTCGTCATGCTCTAATCCAACACCTATATCTTCGTTCAATCAGAATGAACGGTTATCGATCAATTTGTAGGATAGTATTGCCGACAGGCCTTCTCTACTCATCAACACGCGTCTCCTTAATCTGTATGGTCTTGATGAAGTCACCAGCCCTAGTGGCGGTGGATGGATATCTTCCATATATCCCGTTAACGACTGAGGTGGACCTCATCCTTTGGACAGGAATCGGGGCTTGTTAAGCTATAGTCTGGCACCCCAATCCATTGTTAGGCAAGCACTCGTTCCGGAGTGACGCGCACCTCAAGATGGTGGACCTGGTTTCTTCCTTCTTCGAACGCCTGGGTCGGAGTTCTGTAGTCGAGGGCCTGGTGAGGCCGCTTGCTGTTGTAGAACCTATCCATTGCACGTTCCTTGGTTAGCATACGTCTTGCGTTTCAGGCCCGATCTGGTGGTCGCAAGACGATCATCTAGGCCCATATCGCTCTCAGCATTGATACCACAAGAGTAGCGCCTTCGAACATAAGTCTCAAGTCGCCAAGATGGCGGATCGACAGTCCTGAAAGCTCATGGCGAGAAGCGGCGGGCCACTCGCCGATTGGCGACGATTCGTTAGTTGCCAGGCCTCATTTATCAAACCGGCGGTCGTGCACGCCACGGCGATCGCCTCGGCCCCTGGACCTCGAACGAGCCGCGCCCCTCAACCCAACTATTGCCCCGACCGGCGCAAGCAAGAGCACAACATTAGCAAGTCCTGCCAGCAGAGGTGCATCGGCTGCTGCCTTACAACCTGGACTGGGACGGGGGGCCGTCAGGGCATCACTAGGGGGGAGTGGGAGTAGCCTCTGGTAGCACCTGCTCGCAGAAGAGCCGACGGTCACCCGGGTAGACGGCGTCGATCAGCACTCTGTGAATATGAACGTTAACGCAGTCGTTATCAGGGTAGACCACGTGCGACGGGTGAGAGGTTTCCAGCAGATAGCCGTTGCTGAGCGTCTCGGTTACCAGCTCTTCAGATTCACTGAACGGGGTAAATGGGTCGGACCGGTTGCCGATTACCAGTATCGGTACACCTCGGCCGTCGAGAGGCCCCTCCAGAGGTTCGGGGACGAACTGGTCGTAGAACATGCACCCATCTGGAAACAAGGGGATAATTAACGTCAGCAAAGGGAACGTCACCTCGAAGGCGGCGTCCATTATCGCTGAGTCCTCCATTCTAGTGGCGCGGTCTAACTCCGGATACAGGCTCCAGCCGTCCAGGCAATTGACGTGTGAAGTGAAGCTCGCGGCGGTGGGCTCCGGCCCCAGTTGAATCCTGGCGAACCTGACCAACGTGGTCGGGTCGTCTCGCTCGTAAAGTTCGAACAGACCGCGCCACAGGCTGGGCCATTCCTCTTCGCTGTACAGGGTTGATATCACCCCAAAAAAGCCCGCAGCCGGATGTTCATCGGCAGCAGCGTTTACAAGATCCAACTTCGTAACAGCCTGCTTGAAATAGCCGACCGGGTCGCCGTCGTTGTATATCGGGCATCCCCGATCGACGCACGCCGCCAACGCCCGATGCAGCGCGGCGGCGAACGGTGATATTTCCGCGATCATCTCGTCGACTCGTTCCTGCTGGGTTGAGGCCGGGTCAACCGGGTTGTCGGCGCCGTCAACGACCATTGCCCTGACCGACCCGGGAAAGAGCGTCGCATACCAGACCCCCAGTGTGGAGCCGTAGGAGAATCCCAGGTATGAGATCTGATCAGCGCCTAGAGCCAAGCGTATTTCATCCATGTCCTTGGCAACATATTCGCTGTGCAGCAGGGCGCCGATCGCACCCATCGATTGGATGCAGAGATTGGCGGCCGCTTCGCCGGCAGCTATCTCGCCGGGGGTGTCAAAGGCTCCGTCGATCGTTGCAAGTAGCGCGAGCTGCTCACCGGGGCGACCACATGCGAACTCGGGCTCGGACCCTCCGACTCCACGGGGGTCGAATCCGACGATGTCGAAGTGTTCGACGAGTTCGTCTGTAAACAGTCCGAACGGAATATAGTGGACGAGCTCTACACCGCTCTCTCCCGGACCGCCGGGATTCACGAACAGGTAGCCTATTCGTTCGTCCTGGAACGTGGCGCGGTGCACGCTGACCGCGATTCTGATGCTACCGGCCTCGGGGCGCCGGTAGTCCGCCGGAACTTCCACGAATCCGCACTCGAGCCCGGACCCGCATTCGGTCCAGGCAATCTGCTCGGCTGCCGCGGTAGTCTCTGGCTCGGCCGTCCGCGTAGGGGTTGCAGTAGGGGAGGGCGTAGAGGTCGGAGCTGGAGTGCTCGCAGGCATGGGAGTTTGAGTTGGCGGAGGATTGCTCGTAGGCGTGGGCGTGGGGGAGGAGGTCGGCGTGGGTGGTACTGGTGTGAGCGTAGGTGTAGGTGTGTGAGTTGGCGTCGGCGTGGGTGGTACTGGTGTGGCAGTAGGCGTAGGTGTAGGTCGTACTGGCGTGTCGACAGGAACTGCTTGGGCGGTAGCCTCAACCATGGCTTTAGCCATCACTTGAGCTTTGGCCTCAGCTGTGGCTTCTATGGCTCGCTCTTCTTTAAGCGTAGCTTGGACAGTGGCTTCAACGTCGGGGGTGGGAGCAGAAGTGAGGACAAGCGTAGGCTCCGGTGTCTCTCTACCGCACGCAGCCATCACCACCGCAAGCAACACGAAGCCCAGTACAAGTACAGCCGTATGTCTCATACCTGTGACCATCACCCTGCCTCTGGGGGCAGTATAGTCTAGAGGTCAAGGAGGGAGGCCTATGGCTTAACGGCGACAGCTACACACTCCAATAGGTTGTCTTCATACTATATAAGGCCTATGGGAGCACTAAATGGGCATTCAGTAGATATGCCTAGCGCCTGCGTGCCTATGCATGCGGGGTGTCATTAGAGGCCACCTCCGAAAAGGTTCGTGCAGAAAAACGAGTGGTATCTAAGGCAAGGGATGCGCGTCAGGTTCGTCGACTCTCGATGACGGTGGCTTCCCGAACAGAATTCGTACTCTTGAGTTCCATCGGTTCAGCAAAGCGCTGATTGGACAGGATGTGGAGATGGGATACGTCGAACTCCATCTCTATCGCTTGACCTGATTCAGCGACGGACATAGGATTGGCGGGACGCCGAATGCCAAGCGGAGAATAGTGATCATGTCCAAACCGGTGTACAACGTGGTCAAACGACCGGGGAGAGCTCCGGGCGACGCCGACATCGAGATTCCGGTTGCGGAAGATCTGGTTACCGTTCCCGGCGTTCCAAAGCGGGACGCAGACGTGGCTTTTTACAGTAGGGAGTACCCGCTGCAGAGCCAGAACATCGAGAAGACTGCGGACCGCGACTGGGTATGGACTGTCTACACGGACGAGTTCACAAAGTACCGGAAGGGCCACGAAGGCCGCGTAAAGCCTCTGATTGACAAGGCGCTCCTATCGGGTGACCTGGAGCCCACGGGAGCCCCTGAACCCGGTGTCGACCCAACGGAGAAGATTCGCGGCAAAGCGAGAGAGATGGGTTTTGGAGAGGTCGGTTTTACCCGACTCGACCGCAAGTACGTCTTCGCCGCGAAGAAGCGGTGGGTGAAGTTCGAACACTCAATCTGTTTGGCACTCGAGCAGGACTACGAGCAGACACAGACTATTCCTGACATGGAGGCCGAGTACGCGCACTACGGCACATACGAGATCATGGGCGAGCTGGCGCTCGCTCTCGCGGACTATATTCGGGCGCTGGGATACCGAGCCCAGATTCACAGCCCCAACGACAACAGTGCGGCGTACATCCCTATGTTCGTCGAGGCAGGCCTCGGCCAACTCGGCGCCAACGGACAGCTTTTGTCGCCCCACTTCGGCTCAAGGGCTCGACTAATGATGATTACGACGGACGCGCCTGTGATCCATGACAAGCCCATAGACTACGGCATCCAGACGTTCTGCCAGAAGTGCCAGGTATGCGTCAACCGGTGTCCGGGCCGGGCGCTGGTCCGCGACAAGGTCTGGTGGCGCGGCGTCGAGAAGAATAAGCTCATATACGATCGCTGCCGGCCGGTGATGGCGCGATACGATGGCTGCGGCGTGTGCATAAAGGTCTGCCCGGTCCAGAGATTTGGCATGAAGCCGGTAATGGAGCACTACGTCGCCACTGGTGACGTGCTCGGCAAAGGCACGGACAACCTCGAAGGGTATACCTTTATGGAGAAGGGGTACTTCGGCCCAGGCGAGCTGCCCCAATTCGACCACGACTTCTTTGATCTGCCCCACGGGACCAGAGAAGACTGGCTGTTCGAACGCTTCAAGCAGCGTCTCACTGAAGACGGCGTTCCCTCAGCAGACGAGCTTACCAAGTTCGCGGAGGGCGTGAAGACCGTTCTCGATAAAGGGCCGTCGACTCGAGGCGACGAGTAGTAGAAAGAGGTCCCCGAGGATACGTCTAGTGCAACATCGGGCAACATTCTCGGGAAAGGCGCCCCGGCAGACCCGCAGGTCTTCTAACATGCGGCTTGGCCTGTCGGTGCGATCCTCGTGATCGTCCTGTAGTCCAAAACGGGACACGTCGTCTGAACGTGCATCAGGTCATGGAGTGAGGTAGTCCGTGGATATCGACAAGATAACCCTGACCGAGCACCTCTTGACCTTGGTTTCTATTGCGCCCGTAATGGCCAGGCTGTAATCTGAGTTCATGACTAATGACTGGTCGCGAGAGCCGAGCGCGAGTGATGCTAAGAGCGAGACTGGCGAGCCCTCTCCCTCCGCCGGTATGGACCACCAACAGGACGTTGTGGCGGCCGCCGGCACCCCACCAACTCCAGCCTCTTCTCGCGGAGAGAGCAGTGGCGACGGTCCCATCAAGCTCCCGGTTGCGCGCGGCGCCGCTCCTAAGGTGTCGGTCTTCGCTTTGCGTCACACCTTCAGCTCCCTCGGAGTCACCGACTTCCGGCGCATGTGGCTTAGTCTCCTTTTCATCTCCGGCGCCCAGAACATGCAGCACGTCGCCCGGAGCTACCTTGTATATGAGCTCACCGGTTCCGGCAAGCTCCTGGGCTTGGTCGGAGCCGGCGCGGCGATTCCCATGCTGGGTCTGGGTCTGTTCGGGGGCGTCTTGGCCGACCGTCTGGACCGCAAGCGGCTCATACAAGCGAGTCAGGTCGTCGTTGCAGGGATAGGCCTGTACCTCGGGATATCGGTTTGGAACGGCTCGATCAGCTGGGAACTCTTGCTGGCGTCGGCCCTTCTTCAGGGCGTCATGATGTCCTTTCTGGTGCCGGCGCGGCAGTCGTTGATCCCGCAGATCGTCGGGCAGGCCAGGCTGAACAATGCCATGGCGTTGAACTCGGCGGGCGGTAGCGTCTTCACGCTGGCCACGCCTGTGATTGCGGGCGTGATGTACGCCGTGACGGGCCCAGAATGGGTCTTCTTTTCCACGGCGGTGATGAGTGTAGCGGCGGTGGTTCTTATGCAATATGTCCACAGCCCTGGGCCCGCGCCAAGGGCACAAAGAGCCGCCGTGCTGGCTGACATCAAGGTCGGGGTCCGCTATGTACTGGCCAGTAGCCAGTTACGCGCAATCATGATTTTGCTGCTATCGGTGTTCCTCTTCGTACACACCGTCACCTTCCTTCTGCCAGCCATCGTCACGGATGTCTACCAGAAGGAGTCGGAAGCCTACGGAGCATTGGTGAGCATGCAGGGTGTTGGGGCCCTGGTGGGCGCCATTGTCTTCGCCGGGTTGGCAAACTTCAGACGCGGGAAGCTGCTCATATACAGTTGCATGTTGACAGGCCTCGCCTTGATGGCGCTCTCCCTTGTGCCGGTGTACCTGGCTGCCCTGGCGATCATGTCGGTAGTCGGCGTCGGAGAAGCCGGCCGCCGTATATTCAGTCTCGCCCTGCTCATGCAGCAGGCGGAGGACCGCTTCCGTGGCCGCGTGGTCAGTATCCAGGTCATGATGGTCGGCCTAATGCCCCTGGTCACCCTACCCTCGGGTGTCGCCCTGGACCTGCTTGGCGCCCAGGTCACCGTCGGCCTCCTTGCCGCCGCCATGCTCGCTACAGCTCTCTTCGTCCTGTTTACCCAGCGCTCTCTCCTCGAACTCCAGTAGCCCCAAACCAGTCTGAGGCAGGAATATACTGCCCCCAGAGGCAGGCTCATGCGGGGTGGGATGAAGGTTAAAAGTGCGAATGTGAAGTTTTCGTGAAGTTCAGAGGCGTTTTCACGACCAATGGGGCTCACAGCTATTTGCCGTGAGCCCCATTGTAATGCGGTTAACGAGTGGTGGGCCGGCAGGGATTCGAACCCTGGACACTCGGATTAAAAGATCGATGCCCCTAGTCCATGGTCGTTCCTCTTCATCCGTCTGGGTATGCTCTCCATGCCTGTCCCAAGGTACTCCCAACAGTGACGTACTTCAGCGGCCTACCATGAATATCAGTGAATACCTTGGGAAAAGGCCGTCAAGATGGCCGTCAACCATCAACCCTACCGATCTTATAGAAAGGGAGTCGTATGACGATCACGAAATCTAACAAATCGTCACAAATGTTAGAGGATTCTCCACTGTCCGTTGAGCAGTTGAACGCCATCGATGTGTTGGTGCAGGGCAAGACCGACCAGGAGACGGCGGAGACGGTGGGTGTTGCCAGAGAGACCGTCCCAAATTCAGTTTTATTGGGCGACTAAATCGCACTGAGGACAGATATGATTGAATTGATTGAGAAACTTCAAAGCTTGGAGCCGAAACATACAGCATCACTCCAATGGGTTCATCGTCTGCTTGCGTACTCCAATTCGTTATCGTGCCATTCCTCGGCCGATTCTCGCCAAACAATACGATTTTCCTCCGGGATTTCCATGGAACGCGAAAACCTTTCGATGTAGAGTAGTTCTGACTGCTTAGCTATCTCCAACGTAGCCAGAGCCTCCTCATACCTACCGAGCCCGCAGAGGATACGTCCCATTGTATGGAAAGTCTTCCAATCCTCTGAGAGTGAGTACCACGTCATTGATGAAGAAGACATGAAATCGACCGAGTGCCATGCGTCAATTGCACGGGTCACCTCATCTACCCAACATTGCGAGTTCCGCGGCCAAATCAATCGCCGCCTGGGTGTCCACCAATCCCAAACAAAGTAGAACTCGTGGACCGCGACGAAGACGCCAAGGGCCAGGATTCGGGCCCGGTGATGAATGAAGACAGCGAGTTCGAAGACGCCTGAGGCGCTCTCGAATGAAGACATGCGGGGCCGGGCGGGAAACTGTCCGGCCCTTTTGTTTTGCATGGCTGCGGCGGCATGGCACAAGGCGCGCATGATCAGACATGCCATCACCGCCGCCGCGCTGCTCGCCGCTGTTCCGCTTGCCGCCCAGTCCGTCACGCAGGAGCAGATCGAGACGCGCTACGACCGCTCCCTCGCTGCGGGGTACAAGGCGTTGTTCCTGTGCAGCGCAATCGCGAATGCTGAGCGCAACGGTGCCTCGCGGACTGCCGAAAGCGTCTTCGAATGGGAACTGTCGGGCATTCAGGCACCCCTGGGGCCGCTGGCCGATACGATGCCCTACCGGATCGCGCGCGGCGCAGACGGGACCGTCGAAACGGTCTCGGTCGAATGGGCTGATGACGCACCGCCGCGGATTGCCGTGCATGATTCGCGAATGGGTTGCG
>CAJWRP010000036.1 GCA_913046025.1 uncultured Chloroflexota bacterium | reverse complement strand
CGCTAACGAAACCCCACCCCAGCCGCCGCTTCTCTCGGACCTCTCAGGAGCAATCATGGACTTCTTCCAAGACCTCCGGGACCACAAGTCTTCTGAAGAAGTAGTAATGCTTGTGTTCACGGAGTTCGGCCGACGCATGAGGGACAACGGCAGCGGAACGGACCACGGCACTGGCGGTGGAGCCTTCTTGATTGGCGACAGCATAAAAGGGGGGCTGTATTCTGAATACCCTTCCCTTGAGCCAGATAAGTGGGCACGAGGGGAAGACCTGGCGCACACCTACGACTTCCGAGGAGCATACGCCACCCTGCTGGAGCAGTGGTTGGAAATTGAGGCTGCTCCCATAGTCAATGGCAATTTCGAACAGCTACAGCCGTTCAAGTAATTTAGCAATCAACAAGACATTATCGGCCGCTAGACTACACTGAACTGGCGATGCCGATATACAAAAACATATACATGACAACTTCAGGTGAGGTGAATTATGGGTAGGCCATACGCTCTACTAAGGGCAGGATTTCCCTTCGTAAAAACAATAGGCATGAGACGCTGGAACAACTGGCCCATCGATGTCGCATTGGGTAAAGAGGGCCGCATCTACGTGCTGTGCAGGTCCGAGACGCTGGCGGAAATCGCGAAACTGACATGGGATGACCAGAATCTGGCCACCTTATCCCAAAAGGGAACGGAAGATGGTAATTTCATCTGGCCCGTTTCACTGATCATAGATGGCGAAGAAAATTTGTATGTCTCGGATGAAGGTCTCAACCGAATAACCGTACTGGACAGCGATGGCAACTTCCTCAGCAAATGGGGAGAGAAGGGGGACCGTGACGGTCAGTTCAACCGCCCGTCAGGTCTCGCCTTCGACGCCGACGAGAACATCTATCTTTCTGATACGCTCAACCACCGCATCCAAAAGTTCACAAAGGACGGAAAGTTCCTTCTGAAATTCGGAACCTTCGGCGACGGCGACGGCCATCTCAATATGCCTTGGGGCGTCACTGTAGACGAGCTTGGCGACGTCTACGTGGCAGACTGGCGGAACGACCGAATTCAGAAGTTCTCCGCTGAGGGCGAGTTCAAGATGACCATCGGCAAGTCGGGCAGCGAGGACGGCAGGTTCAATCGACCAACCGGCGTTACCGTTGACAAGGATGGGGACATCTACGTTGCTGACTGCGGCAACAACCGGGTGCAGCTCTTCAGTCCTGAAGGCCGATACGTTGAGAAGTTCATAGGAGACGCCACGCTATCTAAGCCGGCGCGCGATTATCTACTGACGAATGCGCTCCCTCTCAGGCTGCGAGAGATGGCCAACCTTGAGCCACAGAAGCGACTGCGAAGTCCCAAGTCAGTTGTAGTAGATGACGAAGGACGACTGTACATCGCCGACTACAACTCCTTCAGGGTTCAGGTGTACCAGAAGGAAGCAATTCATCTACAGCCGGGCCAGATCTTGCCGCCGTTGAGGTCGCCGCAACTTCTGACGGTCTAGGCACTTAAGTACGACAGCCTAATAAAAATAGGGACGCCAATAATGCGTCCCTATTTTTTATGTGGCCTCTTGGGGGAATCTCAGCGCCGCTCCACAACCAGGTCAACTTTTTTTGTCAGATGATACACGTTGACTTAGACAAGATATCGCCTGAAAGCGAAAATGCCAAATACCTACTACTCCACTAGATGTTTTTTGAGCACACTCTCCTCAAACTCAATGCCAAGCCCGGGACCTGTCGGCGGGGTAATGAAGCCCTGCTCAAACACCAGGGGCTCTTTGAATATCGTCTTGTGGAGCGGGCTTTGATTCGCTTCCTGAATGAGGAAGTTTGGAGAGCATGTATCGATCTGAACAGCAGCGGCAGCGGCGACTGGTCCGCAATACATGTGAGGAGCAATCATCGCATAGTGCGCCTCGGCGATTGCCGCGATCTTTTTCGACTCGGTTATGCCGCCACACTGACCAACATCCAGCTGAATTATCTGCGCTGCCTTCTTCTCCAGAACGTTCGAGAACTCATACTTGGTTACCAGCCGTTCGCCAGTTGCGATAGGAATGCTGGTGTGGGCGGCTACCCTGGCCATCTCGTCGATGTTCTCAGGTGGAACCGGCTCCTCAAACCAGAAGGGATGGTACGGCTCCAAGTAGTCGGCGACGCGGATGGCGCTGTAGGTCGTCAGCTGCCCATGCGTTCCAATGCCAATCTCCAGGTTGTTGCCCACCGCATCCCGGATGGCCTCGAAAATCTTCGCGGCCTTATCGATCTCCCAGAGAGGGATGTCCCTGGGAATCGGGTATGTAGGCATAAACGGGTCCAGTTTGCAGGCAGTGTTTCCCTCCGCGACTAGCTGGGCCGCAACCTCCCCGGCGCGCTTCGGATCGTCATTGAAAGGGCCGCCCGGCATGTAGGCGTATGCCCGTAGCTTCTCGTGGTACTTGCCGCCAAGCAGGTTGTAGACCGGCTGATTCGCGGCCTTCCCAACGATGTCCCACAGCGCCATGTCTATGCCACTTATCACAGGAGTGGAGTACAGGCTTGGGTGTCGCAGGTCGTGCCGAGATGCGTACATACTGTCCCAAAGCAGCTCAATGTTAAACGGGTTCTCTCCCATTACAAACTGGCCTACAAACTCTTCGATCATACTAACCTGCGTTTTCAGATCGCCCAGATGATTGGAATACGAGCTACCGGCTATGCGCTCTCCGATACCGGTAATGCCCTCGTCGGTCTCCAGTTCCAGGAACAGAAAGTACCTGCCACCTATATATGGTTCCTCGTTTTCAACGACCATTGTTTTAAGACCGGTAACTTTCATTAACAGCTCCTAAGTTCTTGCGATTTCAGACTCAGCGACCACCAGACTCTAGTCCTGCCAGGTAAGGCTGTCAAATGGCTGGGAATTAAGTCGACATCACATAGAGGTGAGGCTTCGAATAAAGAAACGTGGACGGTGTGTAAACAAAGCAGTCTGAATTGAACACCATAAAATCGGGCTTGGGCCATAGAGTATATAGACATTGGCATTGGCATTGCCAAGCAGATGTAACTTGCCTCTATCAGAAGGACCGTGGCGCGAGACCCAAGACGCCGAACAGTCGCTTGCTGGCTAAGAGACTCGCTTGTATACCTGAATCCTGTGGCGGTTTCCGTCGGTGACGTAGAGGCTGCCTGCGTCGTCGAGCTTGACTGACATCGGAGCCCAGAAGTACTTTTCGATGTGAGCCGACTGGGTATGAGGATCGTCACTGCCGATCAGTTCTGCGCTTGGCTCCAGGTCGGACATAGCCCGAGTCTCGCCTTCTTCCTTGTTGGTATCAAGATACAGCGCAGCCCATTTCGATAGCGTCGCCTCGCCGCGCAGCTTTTGCAGGAACGCACCTTCGCTGTCGAAGACCTGAACCCTCTCGTTGCCCCAGTCCGACACGTAGATATATCCGCGCTCGTCCACCACGACGCCGGAAGGTCGGAGAAGCTGACCGTCGCCTCGTCCCGAAGTCCCACAGGCGGCTACAAACTCGCCGTCTGAGGTAAACTTCTGAATCCTGTCGTTACCCCAGTCGGCCACGAACACATCGCCATCGGACGACACCGTAACGCCCCAAGGCAGGTCGAACTGGCCTTCGCCTGAGCCTCCAGTGCCGAAGCCCGACAAGAATTCGCCAGCAGCACTGAATTTCTGAACGCGATTGTTTTGGGTATCCGCAACGTAAACGTCCCCGGCAGAATCAAAGGCGATTCCAGAAGGCCCATTTAGCTCGCCGTCACCGGTGCCGTGCACGCCCCACCGCGATACGAAATTGCCTTCGTAATCGAAGATCGACACCTTGTTAGTCGCGTCGTCGGTTATGTAGATCTGGTTTTGGTCATCTCCCGCAGCGCACATAGGAGAGACCAGATAGCCTTCTCCGTGGCCAAACGTAGCGAAGATGCCATGGTATTCGCTGTCCACATCCAGCACGGTAATTCTGACGGAACGCTCGCCGCTGTTCCTGGACCGATTAGGCACATAAAGTCGTCCGTTATTGCCAATGACAACGTCAGTGGGATACTCGAAGCCACGCCCCTCCATTGCAACTATGCCAAGGGTTACGCTGTATTCGAGCACCTGTTTACCTGTTTGAGAAACACCAGAAACCATACTAGACCTCGAAAGTTCTTGGGGCAGGCTAACTAGGCTCGTTGAAACTCTTTGGTCGCCGCCGTCAACCTCAACACTTGCGCCACATCATCCTCAGTACCAACGCCTTTTTCGGCAAAATCGACCAGCACTCGATGAGTCTCCTCAGATACCGAGATGGCCCCCATCTGGTCAAGACACAGGTCGACAAGCTGTTCCGAGGAAAGCTGAGCACCATTTCCGGCGGCCGCCCTGTCGATAATGGCTTTGACACCGGGCTTATCAGTATCACCGAACTGCTCAGAAGCGAAATTGATTCTTTCGATAAGAGTACCGGTGTCCACCCACTCGGTGCCCTGGTGCCACCCTTCGACGCTGGGAGGATTGTTAAGTTCCTGGCCCATCCATGTAATCTGATCGTACCTCGATACCATTTCCCGCCGCGGCATGTCGAACTCCCCAGTCAAACGGAGAACTCCAACAACAAATTCTGCCGGGCCCTTAACCTTCTCATATCGTATGGCAGCAGACTTGAAGAAATCGGAATTAAACATCACCCGCATCATAGCCTCGATATCGTAATCGTTATCGAAGTAGGCTTTTACCAGCGTATTGATGGCTTCAGGGTCCCTCGGAGGCGTGTATGGCCACGAGGGAACAGGTGGTTCGTCGGCAATAAAGAAGTGATACATATGCCTGGCTATGAACCGAGCCGTGGACTCTTCCTGACAAATAATATCGATGATGTCTTCGCCGTTAAAATTACCCTTGTGGCCAAGGAACGTCTTCTCACCATCGTCATGATCTTCTGGATGATATTCGAAGTGGTACGCGATTCGACCATAAGGCCAGTCAGAGTCGCGTTGGGACCGCACCATCATGTAGTCAGCATTCCCGATGGTCCACCCGGTGAAGGCCCTGGCGCACTCCTTGATGTCCTCCTCTGTATAGCCGCCGACTCCCATAGAGAAGAGCTCAAGAAGTTCGCGTCCCCAGTTCTCGTTGATCGCGCCGTCGTGGTTATCCTGATTGTCCAGCCATACGATCATCGCAGGGTCTTTGGAGAGTGCCAGTAGAAGCTCCTTGAAGTTGCCCATGCCGCATCGCCTGAACATGCCGATCTGATCGAATAACACCCTGCCATTGATGACTTTGGGAACCCCAGTGGCGAAAATGCTGTGCCAAAAGAGTGTCATCTTTTCCTGTAATGGCGCAGTAGTGGTAATCATGCGGTAGATCCAGCTACGAGCGCCACCACGATGATTTATCATGCCCGACGCCTCATGGTCGAATCGTCTCACCATGAAATCGCCCATCCAATCAGGCTCTCCAGGATCAAGCAACTGGTCCACCGTAGCCTCGTATCCGTTGGCTACGTAGGTTTCGATTTCGTCGCGAGTTGCCCCAAACCCGGCCCGGCGCATTAGATGTGCTATTAGTTCAACATTTTCTCTTGCCATAACGTCTCCGCTGCGAACACGTCCTATTACGACGACATCGTAATAAGGACGCTCAAGGTCGTCAAGTTCCAGACGCCCGATCTTGCATTCCAATAGCCACAGGGCGAGCCACCAGGAACATGCTGGCGACCGTTGATAAGACCGTACCGACCAGCGTCAAAGGCCGGACCTGCGATCACAAGATCTGGCTTGAGGTCCACCAGCGCTTGCCTGATGGCCTCAAGGGCGACGTTCTTGCTTTCGTTAATGTGGTTGTCGCCACAAATTATTGTGCCAACAACCTCGCCCTTATCACCCAGCAACTGCTGCAAAGGTCGACCCGGTCCAACGGGTCCCTCCGTCACATCAACAGTTGCATTGGCCTCCTCTTCGCCCCCTATGCCTCCGAAGAACTGGTTCAGGTAATGGACTATTCGAACGGAATCCGCCGTGTCTCTGCACCTTCCTGTAGTTGCGCGCCGCTTCAACTTTTACATGGTATAGCGCAGAAGTCTGCAGGAGACCGGCCCCGTATGAGGAATCCATGAGTAAGGGTCACGAACAGTCCGAGAGTAATCTCGTCATAGGGATTGGCCAAGAATCAGAGGCTCATCACCACCTTAATTACCTCGTCTTCTTGATTCAGGTACATGTCGTAGGCCCGTTGCAGGTCTTCGAAGGGCAGACGGTGAGTGACCAGTTTGCCTGGATCAATTATGCCGCGAGCCTTGAGATCTACCATGGTTTTGATAGGCACAATGGGCTCAGGAACGTGTCCGCCCTGGCTGGGAATAATGGTCGGCTGCCGAGTCATCATCAGCTCATGCTCGATGGGAATGACCGGCGATGGCTGTACGCCAAAGGCCATCATTGTGCCGTATTTCCGCACCAGACGTATGCACATGTTGAAGGCTTCTGGAGACCCTGCCGCCTCAACCACTATGTCTGCGCCGTTGCCCTCTGTGAGGCCTTCGACGGCAGCAATCACGTCTTCCTTCTCAGGATTGATGGTGTGAGTCGCCCCTGTCTTCTGTGACCAGCCGAGCCGATAGTCCAGCGGGTCCACTGTGATGATTTGGCGCGGTCCCATTTTGGCCAGAATCATGGTGAAGGAGAGCCCTATGGCACCCTGACCCAATATGACAACATCCTTGCCCACCACACTGCCCATCTTCTGGCAGGAGTACATCACCGTACCGGAGGGCTGGCACATCACCCACTCGCTAAGATCGCCCTCGTCGGGTACAACGCACATGAGATCCGGGGCGGAGGTTATGTACTCAACCAGGCCTCCAGGATTGTCAGCGCCTGGGTAAACAATGACTCGTTGGCCTTCGTGGAACTCCGGCGTCTTGGACTCGACGACAACGCCAGCGCACTCGTGGCATGAGAACCCAATGGGTCCTGGATACCATTCCTCCGGCAGTTCCCTGCCATAAACACGGCGAATGTCACTGCCACAGATCGAAATGCGTTCCAACTTTATCAGACAACGGCCTTCTTCTAGGGCTGGTACATCTGTTTCCACCACCTCAAATTTCTTTGGACTAACGAGTCTGGCTGCTTTCATATATATCAAGCTCCTACGTGCGCCGAGTTAAGTTACCGTCATGGCATTTACCGCATAGGATACACGTTGAAAGCCTCCCAAGACGAGGATTGAATGCCTGATTTCCAATAGGCCTTACTAACGTGACTCCCATTGATTACTATGTTGCCCCTTAACATTTCCAGTAATATATATTTGTGCAACGAATATGTAAGAAATACTCATGACTTCCTCATACCGCTTATTGTTTACTTGATTCTGAACAATAAGATTGAAGAAACTGGATAGTAATAAGAGGCCCCAATAAGGCCTGTTGTTTGATAGGAGTACATGTATGCCAAAGATCGATGTTTTGCTTCAGGGGAGCCCCTTGCGAACGGATGTGGGTATAGTGGGGTTCTGCACTGTGCTACTGATAGAGGGCGAAAAACGCACCCTAGTTGATGTGGGCCATGTGGGTCGCCGCACAGCCTTGCTGGCAGCTCTGGAGAAGCGCGGACTAACCCCCGAAGACATTGATCTGACCGTCATGAGCCACGCTCACTGGGACCACAGCCAAAATTACGATCTATTCCGACATGCGCCCATGCTTGTCCACAAATCAGAACGGATTTATGCTCATCATCCCCACAAGAACGACTGGGCAACACCGGCGTGGACAGGCGTAATGATCGATCACCAACCTGATATACAAGAGGTCGAAGAGGGCTATGAGATCGAACCTGGTGTGCAGCTAATACACACGCCTGGACACTCCCCTGGCAGCATGTCCGTAATGGTAGAAACCGATTCAGGCCTAGCTGCAGTCTCGGGTGATGTACTGCACTACTCCAACGTCGCTCTGACTCGCAAGAACCCTCTTGTCTTCTGGAACGAGAAGCAGGCAACGCAGAGCATCGACAGGATTGTCGAGACAGCAGACGTAATTTATCCAGGCCATGATCGTGCCTTTCGAATCGCCAAATCGGGCATTGAATACCTGGAGCCAACGAACATGACTATCATGGGCTTGACCCCGGACGAGCCTGGAGTTACATTCGAGAACAAGCCTCGCCCTGTCTGGATAATGCCTGGAATAGAAGAGCAGACGATAGACTTGCTCAAGTAGATCTTCGCATAATTTCACAAGACGAACTGGCGCGCACAGCCATGTTCATCTTCCGTCTCTCGTTGATGGCCTTAATGGTTTTTTCGAGAGGCCAAACCCCTAGGCCACTGTCGAACTGCACAAGCCATGGCTACACATTCAGGCTTCTGCCACAACGCCATCGAAATCAAACTTTACTTGGCTTTACTAGATCCGGTGCAGATTCTGTCCGTATACCCGCTGTGGGAGCACAAGCGTTTGCAATGCCGTTCTGCGGCAAGGCCATACTTACAGTCAATCAGGGCGACAACCTGTTCAGGCGGATCTTGCTATAGGTGTAACTTCAGGCCGAGCCTATTCGAAACTACTTTGCCTGGGGCATGGGCTGGCCGAGCGTGTGCATCAGCCGATTGGCCCAGCCGAAAATAGAAGTTGACAAGACCAGGTCAAATATCTCTTCCATGCTGAGGCCTTCATCAACCAGCCGGGCAACATCGGCCTCGTCAGCTGTTGATGGACAGTGCGACAGCTTTGTGGCAAAGGATACGATGGCCTTTAGCCTGGAGTCGATATCCGCATTCTCTCCTGATTCGAAGACGCGCTGGATTACCGTCTCATCCTTTGTAAGCTCGTTGTAGCGGCTGGCGTGAACGGCGGTGCAATAGATACATCGGTTGTAGACCGATGCCGCAGCAGCTCCCAACTCAGTCTCCGCCCTGGATAGCCCGCCTCTGCTGTACATGATGCCATTGAACAGCGGTGTACGCTGGGTCAGTGTTTCGGGATCATGGGCCAGCACCAGCACATAGTCAGACACCTTCATACCCGAAGGAGTCTCCTTGAAGGCCACGCGCTGCTCCTCAGTGGCGGTTTCAGGATCGATCGGCGTTATATGCGGCTGCCATCGGGGAATAACCGTCGTCAACTCTTTAATTGGTTCGTTCATACTACTTCCGCCATTAATCTAAGTCCCACTACTACCCTAATCTGGTAGCTAACGAATGCGTTAATCTCGGACAGGCGCACGATGTCGTCTTCCGGCACACCTGCGCTGACCAGTGCTTCGATATCCTTTGAAGAAGCACTCTTGGGGTCCAGTGCTACCAGGTCCGTGTATGCGATCAGTGCCTTCAGCTTCTCGTCGCTGCCACCGTCGAAGGCGACATCCGCAATCTGGGCATCATCACCGCCGCCTATCATGCTGAAGAAGTGCTCAGCCAAGACCGATTCGTCGTTGTGCCTGGCGATTCTGCAGGCCAAGGCGCCTCGGACGGCATGGGATAGCCCGCCGCTGACCTTTGGTGTAAGGACAGCGTCGTGCGACTTCTGCGTAAGTTCGACTATGTTTTCGCGTGCCAGCAAAGCAGCGGCCAAGGGATGCTCAGCCGTCAAGCCAGCCGCCACAGGAACGACCGTTTCAAATAAATTTTTCATGCCGCAATATTACCACAGCCTACTGAAGTACCCAACAGTATTTAATTCTTTCTGAGTCCTAGAGGATTAGATCAGCTATATCACTCCTATAAAGCAGCAACAGCAACCCCATAACCAGCCATTCCGACACTGGTAATCCAAATTTACAAAAATCTTCTCAAAATAATTCAATATAATTGGTTAACTAGAGTAGCCTATGATATGATGACGCAGCTTGATTATTGGACAATGCAATGGCGCTGTCCCTCAGAAGGTTTCATGAGCATAAAAACTACCGCTTACTCTACCGATTTCGCAGATCGGGGTAAGAGCTTTCTCGCAAACCTGAACTGGCCGCACTTAATCACCATATTAGCCGTCTACAGCATAACAGGCACTTTAGCTCTGCAACTTAGCCGCCTGATTCTAAACGGCGCGTTGCATATGGATGGCAGTTTCGTTTCTGGACCTTGGGCGTTTAGAGGTGCCTATATTCTCGTGATGCCGCCAATCTACTCCTTGATGCTGATAGCCATTGGCACAGTTTTCGGCAAGTATCACTACTTCCGCCAACGAGTACTGAAGATGTGGGGGCGAATTCTGCCCATCAGCCGTTTCGTCAAGACCAGCTGACAAACTAGAAGGCTGGAGTTTCGTTGGCGACTTCATATAGGCTCTTTTGATCGCAAAAACTCGCCACACTCCCAGTTCTAAGTGTCCTAGCGAATCGTGTTTGATCTTGACTGCAATGAGAAGACCGAGTTGTCGTGAAACAGCGGTTCGAACTGATAGAAGAGATGGCCTTGGCGCCTCTATGTTGGCGTTAAATGACTCCTCTGGATACACAGGCCTGCCATGGAAATACGTCTAGTCCACGCACCAGTTGCCGTCAGGTGACTTCAACGTTCCAGTAACACCGACCATACCGGTATTTGCGGAATTATGTCTCCCCCAGTGAGCGGATTGCGCTAGAAGCTAGGTAAGTCATACACCTCAGCCTGAAACTCACCTCGTAAATCCGAATTGATATTTGCTCGTGCCGTGTATACCATGTCGCCTGTAGATAGAGTGCTCTACTGACCACAAATTACTTGAGAGATGACATGAAAATTACCGATGTAAAAGTCACGATGTTCAAATGGATATTCGAGCCCTGGAAGACGGGCGTAGGCACCGCATTTGGGGGCGACAAGCTTCTAGGTATTCTCACTATTGGGACCGACGAGGGTGTGGAAGGCCATTCCTTCTTGGGCTCATCTCGTCAAGGGGCGGATGACTTCGCCGGACCGCTAATGAGCTTTCTCAAGCCGATAATAATGGGTCGTAACCCTCTGGATATAGGTGATATCTGGCGCCTGATGTGGAAGCAAAACAGGTCTGTCACAACCAACGCCATCGGCGCAGTGGACGTGGCCCTGTGGGATCTGGCCGGCAAGGTGGCCGGACTGCCCATT
>CAJWRP010000035.1 GCA_913046025.1 uncultured Chloroflexota bacterium | reverse complement strand
TATATATTCAAAAATTTGCCAATTATTTTCAATTTGTGAACGGCCTAGCTGTGTCCCGTCAAACAACGGGAGATCCTCATGCAGGCTCATATCGCAATCGCCTATCATTCCGGATATGGCCATACCCGGGCGCTGGCGGACGCTGTCGCCCAAGGCGTGGCGCGTGTACCGGGCGCCACGGCCGCGCTCATCGATGTCGTCAGCCTGTCCGACCCGGACTGGAAGGCGCTGGGCCAGGCCGACGCCATCATCTTCGGCTCACCAACCCGGTTCGGCAACATGACTGGCCAGATGTGCACCTTTCTGGACCAGACGGGCGGCCTGTGGATGCAGGGTCACCGGTTGGTAAGGTCGGTAGCGTGTTCACCAGCAGCTCAGGGCAGCACGGAGGCCAGGAATCGACCATTCTCAGTTCCACACGACGCTGCTCCACCACGGCATGGTCATCGTAGCTGCCCTACGCTTTCCATGGCTAGACGCGCATGGATGAAATAACGGGCGGCAGCCCTTACGGTGCAGCGACTATCGTGGGGCATAATGACCGCGAGCCCAGCGAAAACGAGTTAGACGGCACCCGCTTTCAGGGTCGCCACGTAGCAGAGGTCGCCTGCAAGCTGGCCAAAACGGAGGAGCTAGTCGCTGCATAGAATTTCCGGTTGGTTCAAGTGAAAATAATAGAGGGCTGGTTGTAAACCCAGCCCTCTATTTGAGTCTAAAATCTTGAACGAAAATTAATCCCACATGCCAGTGCTGAGGTAGCGCTCGCCGATGTCGTTAATAATGGTCACGAAGCAGCCTGTGCGCTCGCGCTTCGCAACCATGTAAGCCCCCTGCAAATACGCGCCGGAGGACTGACCCGCAAACATGCCAATGGAAGACATGAGTTTCGACATCTCGTAACACTCGTCCACATCAATCTCCAGCATCTCATCCACAACATCGGCGTCGAAGATTTTAGGGACGATGTGGTCGTCTCCTAGAGGCTTGAGACCCTCGACGCCCGGCCACTCCGGTGGGTTGATACCGACGATTTGAATGTCGGGATTGTGCTCTTTCAGTCGGTGACCTATACCAGTGATAGTTCCACCAGTGCCAACGCCTGCAACAAAGTGAGTGATGCCAGGGGCCTGCTTCAGGATTTCTTCGGCGGTGGTGTCGTAGTGGGCCCGGGGGTTGTTGTCGTTGTCGTATTGGGAGTGGTAGTAGTACTTGTCCGGGTCTGCTTCGTAGCGACGCCGAACCTCGTACAGGGCCTCGTCGTAGCCCAGCATGGCATTGGTGTAAATGATATCAGCACCGTGAGCCCTTATGCGCTTCTTTCTCTCTTCGCTGGCGTTCTCTGGCATTACCAGGGTGACCTTGTAACCGAGAATAGCTCCTATCATAGCGTAGGCGATGCCAGCGTTACCGGAAGTAGCATCAAGAATAGTTTTGCTCTTATCCAACTCACCGGACAAGATTGCCTCTACCAGCATTCGCATGACAGGCCGATCTTTGATGGAACCACCAGGATTAAGGTGCTCGTATTTGACACTTATTTCGGCATCCCCAACATCCACTGGAAGTTTCAATTGGACCAAAGGGGTGTTGCCGATGGCTAGCAAAGGGGGGTATTTAGCTATGAAATCCAAGTACTCTTTGGACAGTGACAATATGAATCTCCTATGCCTCGGAAGACAATTAAAGTATAGCCAGACGCTATAGCGCCGTCCAGTGCGAACGCCGCGCGACCTTTTTACTGCTAAATCGGATAAAATGTTTCTACCTTAATATGCCGTAAATTATCAGCCTTGCTCGTCAGTCGAAACTATTGCTTAATATTTAACTGCTTTGAAGATGGTGGGGTCATGGCAAGCACCACAGCAATCAACAAGATCGAAAAACTTCGAAAACAGCTCAACTACCACAACTACAGGTACTACGTGCTGGCGCAACCGGATACCAGCGACGGCCAATATGACGAGCTGATGCAGGAGCTTCACCAATTGGAGGCAGACAATCCCGAGTTGGTAACTGCGGATTCGCCGACTCAGCGTGTCGGCGCGGAGCCTTTACCCGGTTTCAGTCAGGTGGAGCATCCCGTTGCAATGATAAGTCTGGCCAATGCCTTCAACGACGAGGAGTTCATGGCCTGGCACAAGAGGGTCTCCAACCTGCTGGAACGCAACCAGTTCGACATGGTTTGTGAGCTAAAGTACGACGGCCTGGCCGTGGCACTGACGTACCAGGACGGTTTTTTTGTGCAAGGCGCAACGCGGGGAAACGGCCTGGTCGGCGAGGACGTTACGCAGAACTTGCGCACTATCAAAAGCATTCCACTTCGTCTACTCAGCGCTGACGTGCCCAGCCGCCTTGAAGTCCGGGGCGAGGTCTACTTCCCCAAGTCGGAGTTCCTGAAATTCAATGACGAGCGTGTCGCCAGGGGGGAAGAGCCGTACGCCAACCCTCGAAACACGGCTGCTGGCTCCCTCAGACAACTGGACCCGCGTATGACGGCGTCCCGCCCGCTGGATATCTTTATATATTCGCTGGGCTACGTTGAGGGCGACGGCCTGCCCGAAACTCACGCCAAGAGCCTGGATTACTTCAAAGACCTTGGCTTCAAGGTAAGTGAGGGCTTTCGCGTGGTACAGACGCCGGAAGAGGCTATCGACTTCTACAAGTCGTGGGTGGAGAGCGTGAAGGATATCGACGTGGCCGCTGACGGCGTCGTAATAAAGATAGACGATCTGGAATTTCAGCGGCACCTTGGCATCGTGGGCCGTGAGCCTAGGTGGGCAATCGCCTACAAGTTCCCCGCAGTGCAGTCTGTAACCCAGCTGCTGGACATTGCAGTTAATGTGGGCCGTACTGGCAGCATCAATCCTTACGCGATACTGGAGCCGGTTGTCATTGGAGGCGCAACGGTGCAGAGGGCGACCCTGCACAACGAAGAGTACATCCGCGCCAAGGACCTGCGGGTGGGTGACTGGATTGTGGTTGAGCGGGCAGGGGAAGTCATACCCCAGATAGTCAGCGTGATTACCAGCAGCCGTACCGGCAACGAGAAGCCGTTCGAATTTCCCACGGAATGTCCCAGCTGTGGCGAGGCCGTAGTGAACCCCGAGGACGAAGCCGCAGCCTTCTGCGTCAATGCGTCTTGCCCTGAGCAGCTGGTGCGCCTGCTGGAGCACTTCGTCAGTCGAAACTCCATGGACATCGATGGCATGGGCGGCAAATGGGGTGGCATCTTAATCCAGCATGGCCTTATCAAGGATGTTGCCGACCTATATTTTCTTAAGAAAGAGTCGCTGTTAGAGATAGAGCGCATGGGCGAGAAGAGCGCCGACAATATGATCGCAGCCATTGCGGCCAGTAAGTCGCGTCCCCTAGCCCGGCTCCTGGCATCCCTGGGTATTCGGCACGTTGGCTCTGAGGTCGGCGAGCTGCTGGCCAGGTACTTTACGTCTATGGACAATCTCATGGCCGCCACAGAGAAGAGCCTGACGGCGATACCGAATATTGGGCCACGTATTGCGGAAAGCCTAATGGGATACTTCGCAAACCAAAGCAACAGGGCCGTGATAGAAAAATTACGCGAGGCCGGTGTACGCGTGAAAGACGAGCCTCGAGAAGGGCCCGCTGAGCAACCTCTTATCGGCTTAAGGTTTGTAGTAACGGGCAGGCTAGAGCAGTTCAGTCGTTCGCAGATCGAGGGCAGGATCAAGGAACTCGGCGGTGCGGTGAGTGGCAGCGTAAGCAAACGCACTAACTACCTTGTGGCCGGGGCAGATGCTGGTTCTAAGCTGGCCGACGCCCAGAGCCTCGATGTAAAGGTACTGAGCGAAGAAGAGTTCCTGGCATTGGCTGATAGCACGCAAGCTATATGACATGCCAATAGACTCAAAACCTCTCAGTTAGACTCCACAAAAACAACCCTGTTAAGACTGGTATGGTAGGTATGAAACTCTCCTTCTGATTCAAGGACCAACTTGAATCCAGGGGTTATGGCCTGGACATAGGCCAGGCCTGGTTTTGGATGCCCTAACGAGGGGTCATTCCAGTCAACACTCTCTACACTTTTCATCTTGGTACCGAAACGGTCATCGCCAGTGCGATCACTCAAGACTTGTGCCGCCATGAAGTAGACGTCCACATAATCTCCCAAAGGAATGTCGGCTGGCGGCTGACCATTTGAAAAGCATGCATTGATATTGTAGATGAAGCTGCATTCATCTGGGTCTATGGTGTCCAGAATAGTGATTGGTGGGTTAGTTGAAGCAGCGGGCGAGGGGGTTCGATGCAATCATCCGGCCTAACTTCTAACCTGACCTCAGGTTCAGGTTGCTACGATCGCCCCTTTGTCAGGATGAGACACGCCGTACCCAGCACCGCGAACATTGCGGCAACCAGTATCATTCCAGCGATGTTGGCCTTCATCTAATTTGCTCCCCGTTACGCGTTGTAGATCATATATAAAACTCCGGTCACAGCCATATTGCTCCATCCTATCGCACGGACGGGTGCTCATTGCAGGTGGATCGGCGGTAAGAAGCCTAATTCTGAGCGCATCGGAGTTTTTTACATATCTTGAGCCGACACTAACACTAAACGCGGATGCTAAAAGTCCCACCTCAGAGCCGGTCCCTACAACCGTAGCGTCCATGACCTCAGCTCAGACTAATCTGCCTGAGCCAGACGCCTTAACCTTTCAAGAGGGCGGTGCCTGCTCGACTTCTGCTAGCGACGTGCTATTGGGACTTCTAGCCTCATTCATGATTCCCGCCGGCCTGGTAGCCATGCAACGTTTTAGACAAAGGCGCTAAACGAATAAGGGCGCGACCTTGTTTAAGAACGTATCAAGTTGGCGCTCCTGGTCCAGAGCAGCGAACCTCACGACGATTGTCTCAGCCCCTGCTTCAACGTAACACCGCATACGTTCGATCGTGCGCTCCGGATGGCCATAGGGACCCCAGCGGTCTCCCCAAAAGTTCATGCCGTAGTAGAGATTTAGGAACTGGTTGGCGTCAGCGTCCGCCTTGACCTCATCGGTCTGTAGATTAACCGTCATGTAAAAGGTGCGCTCCAGGGCAGACGGAGACTTGCCGTAATCAAGAGCGTAACCCTGCACCGCCTCCACCAGCTTTGCATACTCTTCAGGGTAATCGGAGATGGACATGATGCCATCGCCCAACTTTGCAGCACGGCGGAACTGGGCCTCGCGCCCTGTGTTCCAGTGGCATGCCACGAGAAACGGCACTCCTCCCTCCTCGCGCAACGCGCGGGGCTGCACGCGCAACGACTCGAATTCAAAATGAGAACCCTTATGCGTAACAACCTCGCCTGCGGTCAGTCGTTTCGCTACGTCCACGACCTCTTCGAATCGACCGGCGCGTCGTCTTGGATCGACACCGGCGTTGCGCCACTCTTGACGCTGATCGTCGTTAAAGGCGCCGCCCACTCCCGCGCCAATAATGAGCCGTCCACTGGAAATCAGGTCCAGGCTACCCAGCACATGAGCCAAGGTGACCGGGTGTCGAAGCGCGGCCAGCAGCACAGACGTGCCCAGGCGGACTCTGCTGGTTCGAGATGCAATAGCAGCGAGAGTCGTCAGAGGCTCCAGCCTTGGCTTGGCTGTTAGGCTATCGCCAACCCAGACCGAGTCCAGTCCCGCCGACTCCACCTGCTCTGCCATGGAGAGAACGGTTTCGATATTCTGCGGCTCCTCGCCGGTCATTATTAGCCGCCGAGTTGGCAACAGGACACCGAGTTTAGTCTTAGTCATTTCCAGAGAGTCCTAGCGTGGATTCAGCTGATTGGACTGGCCTAAACTCCTGCTGACTGGTCATTCTTTCGAGAAATCCTGGCTCAATCCCTTCGCATCGCATCAGATCGGATGGGGTGTCTAAGTCCAATGCGAAGCCAGGGCTATGGCAGGCGACGTATGGCAGACCCAGTCCTCTTGCTGATCCTACGTGGCGTCGAAAGCTATCGTTTCCTAGGAAAGGACGAAATCCTGATAGAGCCGGCACAAGCATGGCGTTGGTACCGCCGTCCTGTTGTGCAGGAGCTAAAGTCAACCTTGAACCGCCATCTGACACCGACAGCATGGCCGCGATATCGTTGGATCGCAGAAAAGGAAGATCGGCAGGCAAATAAAGGCTCGCGTAACCGATTGCGTCCCCAATCTTCATTGCTTCTGACAGCGCCTCATTCAAGCCCAGTCCTGGATCATCTAGCCATCGCACCTCTGGATATCGGCTGCGCTCACTGACGTGAAAATCGCCGCCGATTACCCACACCTCCGCCAACTCCGACTCCAGGGCCGCCGTTACTACCTTAGCGAACATTCTCATGGCCAGTGAAGCTCTCTGGCTTGAGTTCAGTACACCAGCCAGCCTAGTCTTCGCCAGATGCAGTGGCTTCATGGGCACAACTGCTACCACGCTGGCACTGGCCTCATAAAGGTCTTCATTCATTCGACAAGCTCACAAATTTGGCGCGCCAGACGGACCTTATCTTCAATGTTGTTCATAATAGTGTCCATGATCTCGACCTGCAATCCTAGTTGCTCTACTTCGCTAGCCAAATGGTGGTCCTGCTCGTCAATTACGAATATATCGCAGAGGCCGATGTATTGCCGCGCCACTCCAATGCAAGAGACCTCGTGACCCAGCTCCTGAAGTAGTTTTGCAGCAGGGCCCTTAATGGCCTGACCGCCTACGATTGGGCTTACGGCTACTCTCTTTCCTTGAAAGTTTTCTATTGCTTTCTGCACGCCCGGCACTGCCAGTATAGGAGCCACACTAATGAACGGGTTAGAAGGACAGAATACGAGGGATCCAGATTCTTTGAGAGCATCAGCAAACCCAGGAGAGGGTTTTGCATCATTGGCTCCATCAAACCGGATTTCTGATACGACAGGCTCGCTTCGATGTTTCACAAAGTACGTCTGCATGACGAGGTCACCTAAGTCCGTGGACAACACAGTTCGCACGCTGTCGTTGCTCATAGGGTAGACCGGATGTCGAATGCCAAGGCTTGAGCACAAGGACTCTGTCACCTGCGAAAGTGTCTGCCCCTGGCGCAGCAGGTCGGTGCGCCGAATGTGAGTGGCCAGGTCCAGGTCACCTAGGTTGAACCAAGCGTCGGCACCATATTGCCTCAGGCGTTCCAGCGTCCGAAAGCTTTCGCCTTCGATTCCCCAACCCATTTCAGCGTTGGAAATTCCAGCCAGTGTGTACATCACCGTATCCACATCCGGTGAAATATGCAGGCTGTGGAACTCATCATCATCGCCCGTGTTGACCACGATGCAAAGCGCGTCTGGCTTAAGCACACCACATAGACCCAGAACAAGCTTTGCCCCACCAACGCCTCCCGCCAAAGCCAATATAGGGGTTTTCAATTAGTGATCCGCAATTAATTCTCCTTGTCACGGCAACTAGCGCAGGAAAGAATAGACCGAGTAAATGTACCACCTATGCTAAAATCGTGGCAATACAGGGGCAGAACCATATGGAGGTCCTCCCATTTACATCAGCCACCTCAGCCTAATGAATTTTCGTAATTACGAGCAGTTAGAACTCGACTTAAAGCCGGGTATGGTGCTGTTTCAGGGCGACAACGGACAGGGCAAAAGCAATCTGTTAGAGGCAATATACATGTTGGCCATTGCCAAGTCTCCCCGGGCGTCCACCGACCGAGAGCTAGTGCGCCGCCAACCGGTTGACGAGGAGACCTACTCCCGTATCTCGGCCATCGTGGACAACATATCCGAACCCAACGAAGAACGTGACGACAGCTCTTTGAGACTGCAGATCGACTTCAGTAGCACACCTATTTCCTTTGAAGATGGTAGCGAGAACCTCGGGTCTATCGGCGGAATCTCCGTACAAAAATACATACGGGTAAATGGCGTTCCTCGTCGGGCGTCATACCTGGTTGGCCAGCTAAACGCCGTCATGTTCTCCGCGGACGATCTGGAACTTGTATACGGGTCACCTTCTATTAGAAGGCGTTACATAGACATTCTCATTTCTCAGCTGGACCAGAAATACCTACGGACCCTTAAGCGTTACCAACGTGTATTGACGCAGAGGAACTCCCTCCTCAAGGCCATTCAGGAGGGCCGGTCGCAGGAGGGTGAGCTAGCCTTTTGGGACGAGCAACTGGTCAGCGAAGGAGAGTACATAATCGACCAGCGTCGCCTATGCATACAGGAACTCTCTGAGATGGCCGCGCCTATTCAGCAGGGCCTCAGTGGCAATAGTGAGCCTTTTCAAATCATCTACAAGCCCAACGTAAGCCTGAACGACTGCACAGGCCAGAGTACCATCGGGGAATCAATGCACGCCTCTCTTCTGGAGAGAAGGCGCAGGGAGTTAGCGCAGGGAGTCACTGTTACAGGACCACATCGAGATGATCTCCTCCTTTTACTGGGCAGCATGGACGTAGGGGCATACGCATCGCGAGGGCAATCGCGCACGGTGGTCCTGGCAATGAAGCTGGCGGAGGCTGGTTACCTAAAGGCCCGTCGCGGTCAGGAACCCATTCTCCTGCTGGACGACGTTCTTTCCGAACTAGACATCCAGCGCAGGGAACATGTTCTCGACCAGGCGTCGCAGTACCAGCAGAGCTTTCTCACAACAGCAGACACGGGGAACATCGATCAGCTTTACTTATTAGCCATGACCCGCTATGCGGTAGAGTCCGGCACTGTGCTGCCCTACGATGTGGCGAACGACAGCGCCAGTTAGCTGCGTTGACAGGTAGGGTCTTCTGATGCGTTCGCCTTCTTCGTGGCCTGGTCCAGAACTTTGTTACAAATACCTTCTCGGTAGCTTTCACAGGGACCAACAGGCGTAAGAAGATCTGGAAGAATGTTGAGGAGGGGTTATCCAACGATGAGGTGGCTTTGTGGCTGACGTTGGACAGTGACCAGGCCATGCCTTTAATTTATCCTTACCTGGCAAGCACACTCGACGCCAGCCTAGTTGCAGCTGTAGGGCAACACCTTGGACACTGCCAGTTATGCTCAGCCATATTGCACGCATTCTAAGATAAGCTAACAGCTGCTACCCTCTCCATGCAGGAAATTCAGGCGCCCGACAGAATTCGCCTGGCTCTGCTCGCCCAAATAGATAGCGACCGATTCAGTGCAAACCCTTTCGCCTATCAGCAAGTCTGCAGTTTCGCGTGGACGCACAACGTCCTTGCTTGTAGGAGTATCGCTCCTCTTGGGAGGCCTGTGGTTTGGCTAAAGCCTAAGTAATGGCCCGCCACAGATCGACACTCAGGCCACTCCGCTGCTGTCCGAAGAGGGCGTGACTCTTACTAACGGCGGTATCCGTTTGCTCCAACGCCAGCACACCGCTACAGCAGTGGCGAAACTTGCAGTGGCCGAGCCATACGCCTCAAACTATGGACTACATATCAGCCCACGCTCTGGCACATCGATCAGGATGCTACACGGAACGCAGAGGCCAACAGAAGCAAGAGGCCTGCTAATCGCCACCGAAGACGAGGCGATGCTTCTTGCATTGAACCTTCCTCCTCTCCCAAGCAACAAGGTCTATCAGATATGGCTGAGTAAGGCAGATCTAGCAATTAATGCTGGTCTCCTTTCAATAAATAGGACGGCATACGGGCAGACAATCATAATCCCCTATCTTTCAGTAGGAGATTATGATGCTATCGGCATAACTATTGAGCCAGCCAGCAGGAGAGCCAACCCTACGGGTGAGAGCGTACTGCAGGGAGATTTATGAGCAGCCTCCTTGGCAGACCTATGCACATTGATGCAGTACTTGGGGGAAATAGGCTTAACTACCAGTAAGCGGACCGCCAAACTAACTCGGCAGCAAAGTGTATAAATACAGATACTGTCAATTCAAAATTATTGTGGTAAATTAGGTTCTTAAGGCCTATTCTGTATAAACAGCTTGTGGTAGTCTTATATGGCACGTGGTCTTACAGCTTTTTCATCCTAAGGAGGACGGACACTTAGTCATGTCTAAATTACTCATAATATTCGGACTAGTTCTTCTCATGACGGTCCCGGTATCTTTCGCACAGGCCCAGGATGCGTATGAAGGTTCCGGCACAGCCGTCATCTCAGATAGCTCGGCTTCTAGCGATAAAGTTACTTACTCCCTCAGTGGAGTAACGCGACTTGCGCCAGGTCAGACGTATGAAGGTTGGCTCGTCAACACCGATACCGGTGCACTAAAAAGCACCGGAATAATGCCTGTGGATGGCAACAACGCCATCGGGCACAGTTGGATCTCACCTGAAGGTGATAATCTGATTGAGGATTATAATTCGGTAGTGATTAGCGTTGAGCCCGTACCTGACTCAGATCCTGACTCACCTTCCAACATTAAGCCTTTCTCTGATTCAGTATCTTCGTCAGCTATGACTCATATCCGTCATCTGCTGGTTAGTGGAACCGACCTGAATACTCAGCTAGACGTGGCCATCCAGCATGTGAACCTGGCCATTGGCTCCGACACTATCGAAGATGTACATCTGCACACACAGCATGTCATCAACGTAGTAGACGGTGACGGCGCGCCTGGCGACGACGTTGGCGTAATTGCCCATGCCCAGGACCGAAAATACGCCGAACTCGCTGGCGATTCCGTTGCGGGAGAGGCTGCCAATGTTGAAATCGCCGGTGCCAATGCAGAATCATGGGCACTGGAAGCAAAGTCAGGCGCTGAAGATGTTCTCGGAAACGACAGCATCACAATTGCCAAGGCTCTGCTGAACACGGTAGTAGCAGGTCGTTTGGACGCCGCTAGAAATGGCATCTCCGCTACAGCTCAAGGCGGCGCAGAGCAGGCCTATGTCAGCTCTCAGAAGATGGCGACTTACACGCTCTCGCCCGCGACCGCGGTCGCGCCCGTTGTTGTAGTCACACCAAGCGTTGGTGACACTAGCGTTCCTGTATTAGCACAGATGCTTCTCGCGGGAGCTCTCTCGCTGCTTGTGGCAGGTAGCTTCCTGTTCTTCCGCAGCCGAAGGGTCGCTACAATCAAAGCCTAGCCCTTAAGAAGAGTCTAATAGCAAATAGAGGCCCCATTTCGG